>JAENWH010000282.1 GCA_016650135.1 Peptostreptococcaceae bacterium | reverse complement strand
CTTATACTTTTACAACTAAGGATGGGTTTAGAGTTTTAGTCGGCAGGAACAACGTTGATAATGATATTTTAACCTTCAAAACAGCCTCTCCCAAGGATATCTGGTTTCATACAAAAGATATTCCAGGTTCTCATGTTATTCTTTTTTTAGATGGGAAAACTCCTGGTGATCAGACGATTATGGAGGCTGCCTCTCTAGCGGCACTTCACAGCAAAGCAAAAAATTCAGAAAATATACCCGTCGATTATACAAAGGTTCGTTATGTCAAAAAACCAAACGGTGCTAAACCAGGAATGGTTATTTTCACCGGTAATAAAACTGTCTATGTAAACCCTTATAAAAGTTTGAATCCATTTCAAGTCCCATGAATAACCGATAATTATAGCCTGATCAATATCTAATTTAAAATTTTCAAACATAAGAATACCTCCTTTACAGCAATTTACCATTTTATTACAATAAATACATATATTATAGCATTATTTAATTAAATGCTTTCAAAAATTTTAATAAGTTTTATAATTAATCTACAGCACACCAAAGGATTTGACTATATTTGTTAGTAAAAAAAAGGTAAACCTTAGTTTGAAAGAAGGTGAATGAATGAAGTCAAATTGCTCTTTTTGCAATAATAATTACAACAATCTCTACTTTAAAGGTGGATATGTTTGTGAAGATTGCCTTCAATTTATTAAAGGGAAAAAGTAGAATTATTGTCAAATAATTTGTTATTTCTAAAAATATTCAAACTTATTAATGCTGAATAATCCCATTGCACTGAATCGCTATCATATAGTTCAAACGTCAGGTTCTTTACCTAGGACCTGACTTTCCTTTTCCTACGCGTTTAACTGTTTTTTTTTGATTTTCCAATCGCTTTTTCGTGTTCGGCTTCATAATTGAATAACCGAATTTTCCAATAGCCTCTCTTTTTATTCCAAAATATTCTCCATGGTTAAAACAAATGAGTTCGGCTTTTTCAAGCTGCAGTTTACCTGCTCTATTTAACAGTTTTTCATCCACATGCACTTTAACAATTTCGGCAATAAACATATCATGGGTCGGGAAACTTTTCATTTCAATTACTTTACATTCCAAATTTACAGGTGATTCCAGAATCATCGGGCATCCGACAAGTTCCCCTTCTACCGGGGTAAGTTTCTGTTCCTTGAATTTATCCGTATTTCTTCCTGTTTTAACTCCGCAAAAATCAACTGCTTTCGTCAAATCTTCTGTACACAGATTAATAACAAATTCATTGCTTTTTTCAATTAATTCATGAGAATATCGTGATTTTCTAACAGAAACATACGTGATAGGAGGCTCTGAATTAATTATTCCAGTCCATGCAATTGTCAGTATGTTTTTTTCCTCCATGCTGCCGCAACTTACCATGACTACCGGCACCGGATTAAGCATTGTGCCCGGTTTAAACGATACTTTTCCCATATTATTTTCCTTCTTTCAATTTATTCAATATTCTTGTAAATTCCTCTGGTAATTCACTGTCGAATTCCATATATTCACCTGTTCTTGGATGAACAAATCCCAGTTTCTTCGCATGCAGAATTTGAGTTTCTGTTCCCATCACTTTTTTTTGCGATCCATAAACCTTATCTCCTAAAAGCGGATGTTTTATGTATGCCATATGAACTCGAATTTGATGGGTTCTTCCTGTCTCAAGTCTGACTTCAATGTAGGTAAAATCACCAAATCTTTCAATTACTTTATAATGAGTTACAGCCCTTCTGGCATGCAATTCGATTACAGTCTGTTTTAATCTGTTTTTTGGATCTCTTCCAATAGGCCTGTCAATAGTTCCTTCATCTTGGTTGAAATTGTTGTACACAATTGCCCTGTAAGACCTTGTAATGCTATGTTCAGCCAATTGCTTCGCCAGGGAGTTGTGTGCCATGTCATTTTTTGCTATCATCAAAAGGCCGCTTGTTTCTTTATCCAACCGATGGACAATGCCTGGTCTTATTACCCCGTTAATTGAAGAGAGTCTGTCTCCACAGTGATACATAACAGCATTCACTATTGTACCGGTCTGATTGCCAACCGCCGGATGTACAACTATTCCCTTCGGTTTATTAATTATCAGCAGGTCCTGATCCTCATAGACAATTTCTAAAGGAATGTTTTCCGGTGTAATCTCAAGTTCCTCAGGTTCCGGAATTGTTATTTCAATTTCATCACCCGCTTTAAGCAACATTTTTTTTACTTTGCATACCTGATGGTTCACCAGAACTTGTCCTGCCTCAATTAATTTTTGCACGTGATTTCTTGATAATTCTTCTAAAGTCAATGAAAGGAACACGTCAAGCCGTGCTCCTTTCATTTTTTCTTCTATGGCAATCTTAAATTTGTTTCCCATTTTTTTCTTTTCCCTCTATCAAAAAAACATATATAATCAGCAGCCCAGATCCTATACATACTGAAATATCTGCTATATTAAAAATTGGCCAAAAGTGAAAATATAAAAAATCCACAACATAACCATGAGTGACTCTATCAATCAGATTGCCTAATCCCCCGCCGACAATGAATGCCAGTGACACTTTTAATGTCCAATGGAGGGGGGTTTTCTTTAAAAAAACATAAACTAATATTACTAAAATTACAAAAACCTGAATAAGAATTAAGACAATTGTTTTTCCCTGTAAAAGACTGAATGCTGCTCCCGTATTTTGAATATAAGTGATGCTGAAGAACCCTTCTATCACAGGAATTGAACTATTAAGGTCCATATTTGTCTGAATATAATACTTCGATACCTGATCGAATACAATTACTGCTAAAATTAATATGTAAAACATGACTATTTATTGGGGATTACTCCCCTTCTCCAATCTTTAGGTTTAACATTGTTTTTTTAATTTCCTCTTCCTTAAGTGGTTTCAATGTTTTTGTTTTTCTGCTTTCCTGCCATGGTTCCAGTGTATTATCCTTTTGCATGTTCGTTTCATCGATGCCAAATTCAGCGAAAAGTTTAACACTCAATCCATCGAACCTTTCCAACTCAGATTCTAAAAGTGATTTGTATTTTGTCTGGAAGGTTGTAAATCTATGTCTGAGACTAAGGCTTTCCTCAGTAAGTTTTTCTACAGACTCTTTTGCTTCTCTTTGAATTAATTCAGCATCTAATTCCGCATTTTTCAGCAGGATTTCTGCTCTTCTCTCAGCGCTGGCACAGATATCTCCCATCAATGCCTTAGCAGCTTCAAGTGTTTCAAGGACAACACCTTCTGAGCCTCTATATCGTTGAAGTTCCTTATTAAATCTCGCATTATCGTTTTTAAGTACAGAATTCTCAGTGATTAATCTTTCCAGATCAAAAGTAATTAAATCAAGAAAGCTGTCAACATCACCTTCTTTATAACCTCTTACTGTCTTTGAAAATTCCTTATTCTGAATATCTAATGGTGTAATCATTTTTTATCCTTTCCTCTAGCTGTCAACTTTACTTACATTAACATAGAAAGAAGAGCAACTATTATATTCCTTGCTACTGATATTAATAAAAAAGCTACTAATATAGAAAAATCCATCATTCCAGTATTGAATCTTGACAGCAGCATTCTGCATGGTGCTATAATAGGTTCTGTTATCTTGATAATCG
>JAENWH010000025.1 GCA_016650135.1 Peptostreptococcaceae bacterium | reverse complement strand
TGTCACCGCAGCGGCAATTTCAAAATCAATTATACCAATCTGTTTTTCAAGATTGGCAATGTCTTGCTCAATAGTCTCATATTCGTGTTTTTCTTTAAAGGTAATTTTCTTTTTCTTCGAGATATTTTTTTCTCTCGGTTTAATGATTTTTGCCTTTGCGGGGTTCGCTTCAACCATTCGGTTGCTTAATATTTCTAGATAATCCGAATACCCGCCATTGTACAAATTTATACCATCCGCTTCAAAAGCAAAGACCCTGTTCACAACCCTGTCTAAAAAGTATCTGTCATGAGATACTGCCACAACTGCTCCCTTGAAGCTGTCAATGTAATCCTCTAAAATGGTTAAGGTTTCTATGTCCAAGTCATTGGTTGGCTCATCTAAAAGAAGTACATTTGGTGCCCCCATCAAAATACTCAGAAGGTGTAATCTTCTCTTTTCTCCTCCGGATAATCTTCCAATGGTATTATGCTGTAAATCGGGATTAAATAAGAATCTTTCCAGCATTTGTGATGCAGTTATGCTTCCCTCTTCCGTTACAACAATTTCCGCAATATCTTTAATATAATCAAGAACTTTTTGCTCTGGTTTTAAAACCTCATTTTCCTGAGAAAAATAGCCGATTTTTACTGTGTCTCCAATATCCACATGCCCGCTGTCAGGTTCAACAATCCCCATGATCATCTTAAGCAGCGTTGATTTACCGCATCCATTGTCTCCAATAATCCCAAGTCTGTCTTTTCTGAGAATAATATATTCAAAATCACTGAACAATTTTTTATCCCCATATGCTTTTGAAACATGATTGATTTCGATAATTTTTTTCCCCAGTCTTGAGGATACAGATGACACTTCAACCCTGTCTCCATTAAATACTCCATCCTGATCTCTCAGCTTTTCATAACGCTCAACTCTTCCCTTGCTTCTGGTGCCTCGAGCCTTGATTCCCTGTCTCATCCATGCCAGTTCTTTTTTTAATATGGTTTGTCTTTTTCTCTCACTCCCGACAAGGCTTTCTTCTCTAAGGGATTTCATTTCCAGATACTTGGAATAATTTCCCTCATAGGCAAATAAATTTCCTCTTTCGATTTCTACAATTCTGTTTGTAACCCGGTCCAAAAAATACCTGTCATGTGTAATCATTACAATTGCACCCGTATATTTGATTAAATACTGTTCCAGCCATAAAATCGAATCTTTATCAAGATGATTTGTAGGCTCATCTAAAATCAGCAGATCACTGTTGGAAACTAGAGCCCGTGCAATAGCAACTCTCTTCTTTTGCCCGCCGGAAAGCTGCCCAACAGGTTTATCATATTCTGTTATTTCCAGTCTCCCCAGAATATCCTTGGCTTCATATTCTTGTATTTCCAAATCCGACTTGCTCTTTTCAGCCAGCACATAATTAATAACTGACATTTCTCCTGAAATATCGGTGTTTTGATCTAAATACGCAATTTTTGCAAGTTTATTTCTGCTGATATCCCCGGAATCCTGATATTCAAGCCCAGCCAATATCTTAAGAAAGGTTGATTTACCCGTACCATTTATCCCTATAATCCCAACTTTATCATGTTCATTTAAATAAAAATCCACTTCAGCAAGTAAAGGCTTTAACCCGTAGCTTTTGGAAATTTTTTCTGCTGATAATATCATTACCCACCCTTTCTCGGTTCTATTACTTTATCTCCACGGTTTGCATTTCCATTTTTGTCTTTCCATGAGACGCACCTTTTATCGACCAGTATCTATTACCGGCCTTAACAAAAAACCCTTTAGAAATCGGCATCTGTGTTTTTATGGATATGGTTTCTCCATTCTCAATTGCTTTCGCGATTTTTTTTATTTTACCTTTTACCATTCCTCTAAAAGGTGAATCCAGTATCGCTTCTCCCGAACCGATGCTTAATACACCTCCATACCTAAAATTGTTCTTCTTTAAATAATACTCCATCATACTGATGGCCACCTCATTTTGTTCGTTTTCAATGAAACCACAGTTAATTATAATATATACTGTTGGCCGTGATTTATACTTTTCTCCAAGCTTTTCTAAGCGGTTTAAAAAACCAAGTAAAATTGATGGAATACAATCAACATACAACGGGAAAATCAGAATTGCTGTCTGTGCGGAAAAAAGTTCTTTTGATATTTCATCATAATTGTTTTTATTCAGTAAAAACTCTTTTGAGTCAGTCTTTAAAAACTTCATAAGATACTTTGTGTATCTTCTGGAATTTGATAATGGAGCCCTATGACTGCCATTGATGATTACTGTTTGATCCATCTTTCATGTACCTCCTTCAAAAGAATTTCTTCCACTTCGGCCTCCGTGGAGAAAATCACTTTGTAACTTCCCAGACACATATCAAATGAATTTCTCTCTATTAATTTTTTAAAAATCTCTTTCTCTTCCTCTGCCTCTATACCATAACCTATTATAATAGCATCTTTTATTTCTACTCCTCTTTGTTCATGATGTGTTTCATGTTGAAAAATCCTTAAAAAAGGCTGCTGGAGAGGCAAACATCTTTCAATCATTGCCTTAAATGGCACATCATAACAGCCATACCTGACTTTGCAGATATACACAATTTCCTTAGCCATTGCAATTTTAGGGTAAATGCTCACTTGATCATCTCTGATCACGCAGCTTCCCGGTGTTTTTATCCAGCAATTAAAACAGCTTGTGCAGAAGTTTATTATTTTACTGTTAATATTGATGATTTCGGCCTGTTCTATTTTCAATTCAATTGCTTTATCCGTAAGTATTAACATTTTTTCACCAATCCATATTATTTCTCATTTGCTTCAACAGTAACTTATCTTCTTTAGAAACTCTGTATGATTCTCTTATTTTCTGCAATGACTTATTACGTGTCCAACCGTCCAGGCTTTCAGAACGGATAAATTCCAGTGTTTTTTCTCTTTCTTTTACAAAAGCTGATGAAACAGCCCAGGCAACTGCCATTTTGACATAATATCCATTATGGTTAACACCTGCCAAGACAGCCAGAACATTGTCAATATACAATGGTTCCAGGTAGTAATCCATCAGCATTACAACAGCAAACCTAAGTTCATACTCTTCTTTTGAATCAAAATATCTTTCTAAAAGACGCCACATTGCCTCTTTGTTTTTTATTGTGATTTTCAGGCTGGAACAAAAGCTGTCACAAACTGCCCAGTTGTCTATTGCCGGTACAAATTCAATGATGTGCCTTGCCACCTTCTCAAACGGCAGTTTCAAATTCCCAATCACAAGTCCATACAGCATTTTTTCTTCATAATACTCAAAAGATCGTTCCTCAAGAAAACAATAGCAATCCTCTTTCGCTATTTCCTTTGCAAGTTGTTTAATAATCGGGCTTCTTACGCCTCGTACATTCTGCGCACCCGGAACCAGTTTTTCATGAAATAGCTTGTATCCAGTATCTATGTTATCATCTAGTATTTTTTTATAGTTTATCATTATACACCAATTAATTCTCTTACAAAGTCTGTCTTTGGATTTTGCTTTATTTCTGATGATGTTCCAATTTGAATAATTTCGCCCTTATCCATAACAAGTACTCTTGTCCCAAGTTTCAGTGCTTCTTTAATGTCATGTGTAATAAAAATAATCATTACATTCAGTTTTTTATAGATTTTCAATATTTCTTCCTGCAGCAGTTTTCTGTTTATTTCGTCCACTGCGCCAAAAGGTTCATCCATCAGTAATACTTCCGGAGTGGCCGCTAAAGCCCTTGCAAGACCGACTCTCTGTCGTTGCCCTCCAGAAAGTTCGCTTGGATATCTTGTCATAATTTCTTCATCAAGACCAACCATATGGATCAGTTCTTTCACTTTATTATGAATCTTCATTTTATCATCTTCTTTTATTAAATTAGGTACATAAGCGATATTTTTACTGATATTCATATGTGGGAATAGACCAACCTCCTGAATGACATATCCCATTTTCCTTCTTAATTGAATCTGGTCAATCTTCGATATATCTTCCCCGTTCACGAGAATTCTGCCGCCATCGGGAGTGAGCAAACCATTAATAAGTTTTAGAACAGTTGTTTTACCGCAGCCCGAACTCCCTATTATGGTCAAAAAATCACCTTTGCATATCTTCAAATTGAAATTGTTTAAAATCCTGTTTTCGCCATATGACTTTGAAACATTTTCAAAAATAATACAATCTTGATTCCCCATATGTCCTCCATCTTTTATTTTTCCAAAAGCCCTTTTTTAATTAAGAATTCTCTTGCAAGTTCTTTTTCATCAATACCATCGGCTTCCACCTTATTGTTCAATTCAGATATTTCGCTGTCTGTTATTATATTATCCATTTTCATCAAAACAGCTTCCAGTTCAGGATATTTTTTCAAAGTATCCATCCTGACAACCGTTCCGCAATAATACGTCTGATAGAAATCTTTGTCATCTTCAAGAACAGTTACATCCGAAATGGCCAGCTGGCCATCTGTTGTAAAAATATTCATCACATCTATTTCTTTTGAATTAATGGCGTTATATTTAAGTCCTATATCCAGATCAACAGTTGTTTTGAAATTCAACCCATAGGTTTCAGCCAATGCATCAAATCCATCTTCTCTTTCATAAAAATCATATTCTGCCCCAAATACCAGATTCTTAGAATACTTTGCCAAATCAGAATAAGACTTTATATTATATTTTTCTGCAATTTCTTTTCTTACCACCAATCCATACGTATTGTTAAAGCCATATAATCCAACCCATTTCAGGTTATACTCTTTTTCATACTTTTTCGTAAGCTCTTTGTACAAAGTTTCATCATCAGGAATACCCGTTTCCTTTAATACAAAACTCCATGCCGTCCCGGTATATTCTGGGTAAAGATCAAAATCTCCTTTTAGAATAGCCGGATGAATATTACTGGTTCCACCACCAACACCTTTTGTTATTTCCACTGTTAGATCTGTATTTGCCTC
Organism: Peptostreptococcaceae bacterium; assembly: GCA_016650135.1. Next base: position 7,801 of record JAENWH010000025.1, on the reverse strand, counting down.
TATAATCAATCTCAGCATTTCACCTAAAATGAATTGCTCCGTCATTGGCTTGGTGGCAATTTTTATGGTTTTAGTTTCGTTTTTGCCTGAACACCCAATCATTGAAATCACCAATGCAAATACCAGTAGAACCGACATTTTCCTAAAATACTTATTCACCTTTTCAACCTCCATTTTCTTTCAATAGATTTTTCAAGACTTCCGATCAGGAAATCTGAAACTAAAGCTAAAAATGCAATCAGTAAACTTCCAGCTACTGTCATAACCATATTGTTCGTGGTAATTCCTCTGTAAATTGCCACTCCTAATCCACCTGCTCCGATAAATGAAGCAATACCTGCCAGTGCTATAGTCATTACCACCATATTTTTAAACCCTGCCAGAATGATAGTCGTTGCAAGCGGGAGTTTGATTTTATACAGTATTTCAAACGGGGTACTCCCCATTCCTTTTGCAGCTTCGATGATCGCCGGGTCGATGCTTTCTATTCCTGCATGGGTGTTTCTAACCATGGGTAAAAGTGCATATACAGTCAGTGCTATAATTGCTGTCGTATTTCCAATTCCTGAAAAAGGGATTAACAATCCTAGAAGCGATATGGATGGGATTGTGTAGATAAAATTGGTCAATCCAAGAATCATAGGAGATGTTTTTTTATACTCACTAATAATAACACCTAAAACCAACCCTATCATGGCTCCTATAAGGATTGCGCTGCCTGAAATTTTCAAATGCTCTAAGGTAAGTTGAATGAAAAAGTCTCCCCTTTCAATGTACAACTGAAATACCTGTTTAATCATTCAAGTCTCCAATCCTGATTACATTAATCGATCTAATTATAATTTACTCCCATGTCTCTGATTGAATTAATTTGATTTTCCCAATTCTATCGAGTTTTTTTATTTGCCGTTCTCTTTGAAGGGCTTCCTTTTTTGTGTCCAGAACTTCATAATAAACCAAAGCAACCGGAAGTCTCCCCCTGGTATATTTAGAACCCTTTCCACTGTTGTGAGCTGCTACACGCTGGTTGATATCTACTGCATATCCCGTGTATAATGTCCCGTCAGAACATTGTAAAATATAAGTATAATACATCTCTTAAATATCCCGTCATTTTAAATGGAATAATGAATTTATTTTTTCAGCAGGTCTCTTATTTCCCGGAGAAGCTCTATATCTTCCGGCGTTTTTATAATATTATATCACAAATGTCATTGACTTTTCAACAATGTTACCGTCACAATTATTATTCAAGCCAATGTTAATGTCAACTCAGCAGTCCTCTATTGGCCTTCCATCAACATTCTGATTTTTTCTTCAAATAAACCGTTCTGGTCTTTCGTTCTCTTACCCTGGCCTTTTATTCTGCCGCCGCCCATTCTGACTTCCCTAGCTGTATGTCTTGCCATGAGAAGTCCGTCAATATTTTTATCAGTGTACAGCATCCCGTTTTGAGAAATAGGTCTTGCCTGTTTTGCAATGCACATGGCTGCAAGTCCATAATCCTGAGTTACAACAATATCTCCTTTATCTACCATATTTACCAAGGCAAAATCAACGGTATCATTCCCCTTGGAAACCATCACCGTTCTTGCGCCTTTTTTATTGAAATAATGAGAAGTATCACACAATATGACACACTCCATACCCCTTTCGTTACATAAAGCAACAGTAATGTCTATTACAGGGCATCCATCTCCATCTATTAATACCTTCATACATGTTCCTTCTTTTACTTTCATATTGAATGAAAGGCTCTGGAAAACTCCAAAGCCTTATAATTGTTCGTTATTCAATTTCCCAAAGATATTTTTTATAATCATTTAAAATTGAATATTTTTTTAGTGTGCGGCAAAAGCTGATGTGCAATGGGTCCTATAAGTACCAGGCTAATGATTGTTCCAACGCCATAAATTGCTCCAAGTGATACGCCAATTAGAAAGAATATCAAATCGCCGACAATTTTTAAATACTTGAATTTCCGGCCTGTTTTTTCTGATGCAATCATGGGTAGAATTTCTCCTGCCCCTAATCCAAAATCAGGGCTGATGTAAATTGCAATTCCCATCCCAATCACAAAGCATCCCAGAACCAGAATCAATAAACTTGCAAAGAAACTGATTTCTGCCGGGAAACTCGCCACCAGAATTACTTTCCAAAGGTCTATTGAAAATCCAATGACAACTGCCGATATGAGGGTGCCATATCCTATTTTCTTTTTATTCAGAAAAAAAGCAATCGTCAGGAAAACAACGTTGATGACTACTTGGGCATTTCCAAACGTATAATCCCCATATTTATTTATTAACTTAAAAACACCCATTGCCCCTGTTGTAAAAGGATCCACACCGATATTTGCATATAAGATTAGATTTATTCCTAAACCCATAAAAATCATACCAAGAAAAACGATTAGTGACTTTTTTATATATATTCGATACTTGTTCATTAAAATATTACCTCTTCTTCTTCTTTACAGTATACACATATCTAGACAGTTTTCAAGGGTTAGTGTACAATAATACAGGAGGATTTCAGATGAAGAAATACTATTTATATATAATTATTGCCGCGTCACTCTGGGGAACTATAGGAATAATTGTAAAAAGTTTTTATGCAGCAGGATTCAGCCCCATACAACTTGTTTGTTTTCGCACCTTTATTGGAGGCCTGCTGATTTTCATTTATTTAATTGCTAATAACAAAAGTAAGCTTAAAATAAAACTTAAAGACAAAAATGCTGGCACTTTGCCTTGCTTTTTTTGGTTGCCTCCTTGTTTCAGGAGTTCTTCAAAATGCTGATGCTGCCTTAGACCTCACAGGTATTATTGTTGGCATCCTTGCAGGATTTGGGTATGGGCTTTACAGCATCTTCGCTAAAATTGCGCTATACAGATATGACACTTTAACTGTTACCTTCTATACCTTTGTTTTTGGTTTCCTTGGTGCAATGCCATTTGCAAAAATAACGGAAATCCCGGCAATGATAACAAGCGGTGAAATCGCCTTCAATATTATTTTGCTGGCAGTTGTCATAACAACGTTTCCCTTCGCTTTATATACAAAAGGTCTTTCAAAAGTGGAGCCTTCAAGAGCTTCGATTTTAGCTACAATTGAGCCGGTTGTCGCAACAATTTTTGGCGTGCTTCTGTTTAATGAAGACTTGACATTCATTAAAATTTTAGGCATTGCTTCCGTTATCGGTGCTGCCATCATCATAAGTTTAAAATCAGGAACTGCAACTGGAGGGTTGAATGAATACAAAATCAGACAAACAAATACTTGAACCAGAACCTGAACCACAAATAGTTGGAGCAGAATCTGACAAACTGATAATAGAAGCAGAAAAGATTGCTTCCTTAAAAATATTCAGATACAAAGATAACACTTTGTCTGAAATAGAAGATCAGGTAGGCGTCGAAGCAACAATTACCGTTCATCTGGACAATGGAAGCCAGATTACACTTGCATGTACTTCGATTCATTTAGAAGAGCTGGCATTAGGAATTGCTTTTTCTCAAAATTTAAGCCAAAGAACACTGGATGACAGCATCAGCCCTTCTGATCCAATTTATTACGAAAAATTATTAAACAGATTCAAAGAATTTTGTTCCGCCTCCCCACTGTTTCGGGCAACCGGCAGCGTACATAGCGGACAACTGATGGATGCAGATTATAATGTTCTCTTTTTTACAGAGGACATGGGCAGGCACAATGTTATTGATAAAATAATTGGCTTTGGTTTGAAAAACAATATAAACTTCAATCAGTGCATTTTAATGATCAGTTCAAGAATGCCTTTAGAACTTGTAGAGAAAGCCTATAAAACAGGAATCAGAAACATTGCCTCAGTATCTGCTCCTACAAAAAATGCGGTTTTGTTCGCCAGAGCGAAAAAAATAAACTTAATCGGTATGTACAGAGATTCCAGATTTAATGTATATTCCAAATAATAAATAATATGGAGAAATTTATGGAACATTTTGTAAATAGCAGGAATAAATTGAACACTGCAGTTATCCTTGCAGGTGGAAAGAGCAGCCGGTTATCCTTTGATAAACAAGCCTTTAATATTAAAGGCAATTTAATGCCGGTTTTTATTGCTGACTGTCTTTCAGTTGAATTTGAGCGGGTAATCATTATATCGAATAAGCCGGAATTATACAGAAAAAATTGTCCATATGAAGTTATTTCTGACACCTGGATTGGACTTGGTCCAAAAGCAGGTATACTGACAGGACTGGAACACGCAACAGATGAATTTGTATATTTTACCGGCTGCGACATGCCTTTCGTCAACCTGCCATTCATTCGATATATGAAAAAACTTATATCAGGTGCCAACAAAGATTTATCTGTCGTTCTTTCAATTAAAAACGGCTATTACGAACCATTTAATGCTTTTTATTCAAAAAACTTAATCCCTGTTTTGCTGGCTCAACTCAATTCTAATAACAATAAAATTTCAAATTGCTATTCTGAACGCAACAAAATCGAAATAAACGAGAAAGCACAAGCCGAATTTGACCCTTATTGTCTGATGTTTATCAACCTGAATACGCCAAAAGACTTTGAAGCATTACATTCAAAACAAATGCTTTTATGATTTCTCAAAATATTGTATAATATGCACATGAGTAAAGTATATATTTCAGAGGATGCCAATCCTCTTCTAAAAGAATATTTATCCGGCAGTAACCACATAATTGTAGAGATAAAAAGCACGGATCAGGTGTATGAGAGTATTTCTTCCCATCCTGATATTTTTATGTGTAAAATAAACGATGAAATAATACAATCTGAATACGACCTTGGATATTCCTATCCAGACAATGTAAAATACAATGGGGTTCAAATCGGTAAATATTTTATCCATCATACAGGTTATACAGCCTCAAAACTTATCTCCGCTGTAAAAGCCGCTGATCTAATGACAGTTCATGTATCGCAGGGCTATACCAAATGCAATATAGTTGCAGTAGATGAAAATTCAATTATTACTTCTGATGAAGGAATAAGAAATAAATTAGTTCCCCTAAGTTTAGACGTTCTCTTAATCTCTACTGGAAATGTAAAACTAAAGGGCTTTTCTTATGGATTTTTAGGGGGTGCCTCTGGAAGAGTCGGTGATTCTATTGTTTTTAATGGTGATTTATCCGCACATCCTGATTTCATTAAAATATCAGATTTCATCTTATCCAGAGGATTGAAACTGAAATACTTCGAAGAATATCAACTTGAAGATATTGGATCAATCATTGAGGAGTAATTTATGAAAAAACATGCCATTATACCCATTTTCATCCCCCATCAGGGTTGCCCAAATGACTGCGTTTTTTGTAACCAGCGAAATATTACCGCCAGAACATCTATACCTGGGGCGAACGATGTAAGGGCTACCATAGAAAAATACCTGCCAACCTTAACAGATAGAGGGCTTGAAACGATTGAAGTCGCTTTTTTTGGCGGCAGTTTTACAGGACTGGACATGGATCTTCAGTCAATGTATCTTAGCGTTGCCAAAGAGTATAAAGATAAATGTCTTATCAGTAAAATTCATTTATCCACAAGGCCTGATTATATAAATACCCAGATATTAGACAATCTTAAATATTACAGCGTGGATATCATTGAACTTGGTGTCCAGTCTTTTGATGAAGAAGTACTAAGATTATCCAACAGAGGTCATAGCGTTGCCTGTGTTTATGAAAGTGCTACACTGATTAAAAAATATGGATTTGAGCTGGGCTTGCAGCTGATGCTCGGTCTGCCAGGTGATTCTTTAAAAAAAGATTTGTTTTCTGCAAAAGAATTAGTTAAAATAAATCCTTCGATTGCTCGCCTGTACCCGACGATAGTAATTAAAGATACGCGATTATATGAAATGTACCTTGAAGGTTCTTATAAACCCTTAAGCCAGGAAGAAGCGGTACATATTACAAAAGAGATGTATAAAATAATTTCAGTTGCTGGAATAAATATCATTCGTGTTGGACTTAAGAGCACAGATGTAATAAATGATTCCGATATTGGTGCCATAGCCGGAGGCACCTTCCATCCGGCCTTCAGACAGCTGGTTGAAGGGGAAATTGCTAAAGATATGCTGGAGTGCCAACTAATAGACTTTCTTTCAGGAACTGGTGAAAACAGTGAAGTTCGCAAAAGCGTTGAAAATGGCGAAAACATGAAAACCCTTTACTTTTGTTCTAGGAATGAATCATTCTCCAATATGGTAGGAAATAATAAAATTAACAAGAAGTATTTTGCAGATAAGTTTCCTTGTGTTAAAATAGAATACATTATAGATAATTCAATAGAATTAAACACATATATATTAAAGGAGGGAAAGAAATGAAAGCAGTTATAACCGTTATCGGTAAAGATATGGTTGGAATCCTGGCAAAAGTCAGCACAACCTGCGCAGATTCAAACGCTAACGTAATCGAGGTAACTCAAACCGTTCTTCAAAAATATTTTTGTATGGTCATGCTGATTGACATTACGCAGATGAATTGTGATATTGACGGATTAAAGCAAAGATTGTCTGCTAATGTACCAACAATGACTGTACATGTTATGCACGAAGACATTTTCAATTCCATGCACCGCATTTAGGAGGGCATCATGCTGAATATGACCGATATCATGGAAACAATTACCATGATTCAAGACGAAAACTTAGATATTAGAACGATTACGATGGGTATTTCCCTGATTGACTGCTGTGACAGCGACATTGACAAATCCTGTGAAAAGGTCTACAACAAAATCTATACCTATGCAAAGGACCTTGTAAAAACAGGAGAAGATATTGAAAAGCAATACGGCATTCCCATTGTGAATAAAAGGATTTCCGTAACGCCAATAGCCATGCTGGTTGGTGCTTCAGGCGGTGATCCTGTAAAATATGCAAAAGTACTTGACAGAGCTGCCAAAGATGTTGGTGTAAACTTCATTGGAGGCTACTCAGCACTTGTACAAAAGGGTTTTTCTCCCGGAGATAAAGCCCTCATAGATTCGATTCCAAGAGCCCTTTCGGAGACTGAATTTGTTTGTTCTTCTGTAAATATTGGTTCAACCAGAGCAGGCATCAATATGGATGCTGTAAAATTAATGGGACAAATCGTAATAGATGCTGCCGAGCTTACCAAAGACAGACAATGTATTGGCGCTGCAAAACTGGTAGTCTTTTGTAATGCAGTTGAAGACAATCCTTTTATGGCAGGAGCCTTCCATGGCCCTGGAGAAGCTGACTGTGTTTTAAATGTTGGTGTCTCTGGCCCTGGTGTTGTCCGTGCAGCCCTTGCTAAAATGTCCGATAATGCAAGTTTAGATGAAGTAGCAGATATGATTAAGAGAACAGCCTTTAAGATTACCCGTATGGGTCAACTTGTGGGAGTTGAAGCCTCTGCCAGGTTAGGTGTCCCTTTTGGTATTATCGACTTATCCCTTGCACCTACCCCCGCGGTTGGAGACTCTGTTGCTCATATTCTAGAAGAAATCGGCCTTGACATGTGTGGAGGGCACGGTACAACAGCAGCCCTTGCCATGTTGAATGATGCAGTAAAAAAAGGCGGTGTCATGGCAACCTCACATGTAGGCGGTCTGTCAGGTGCTTTTATTCCAATAACAGAAGACGCAGGAATGATTGCCGCGGTAAGAGCTGGAAATCTTACAATCGAAAAACTTGAAGCGATGACTGCGGTTTGTTCAGTAGGTTTAGATATGATTGTAATTCCTGGTGATACCACCGCCGCTGTAATCTCTGGTATCATTGCAGATGAAGCAGCTATAGGTATGG
>JAENWH010000474.1 GCA_016650135.1 Peptostreptococcaceae bacterium | reverse complement strand
TCGCGTCCAGCGTCTCGCCCATCGCATACTCGTTCAAGTCTTCCGGCCTGACACCGGGGCCGAATATCATCTCCACATTCAAATCTTCTACTAGATTCTTGTACAGGTAAAGGGGGGTACGAGAGGTGAGGCAGTCACATACGAAGAGCAGCAGGCACTGCGCGTGGGAGACGAGGAAGTGGAGTTTCTTGGGGAGAAGTGAGTCAAAGAACTCAAAGAGCCCATATTCCTTGAAGAAAGCGGAGAGGATCGGGTAATGATTGAAGGAGAGCTGGGTGCTATGCATTGGCTGGATAATTGTTTTCATTGAACCTCCAAAAATGATTTAACTGCTACAGCATAAGCAAATAAAGTCATTTTGTAAAGGTTTAAACCCTTTTTAGAGAACAAATTAAGCCATTTTTATGATAAATAGTTAGCACTATTTTATCATGCCAGATAGCGGGAAAAACTGGTTTCAAGGAACACAAAAATGCCCCCTGGAGTCAGGGGGAGACAAGAGTATAAATCGAGTTTTAGGTTTATTCAAAAAAGTTAGATTCCTTACTGCCGAAAGTGAGGCATAGCTAAAAGTAATTATAATTCACAAAGACTGTGTTTCTACCACTTACTCTTACCCTGCTGTCATAAGTGAAACAAATAATTATATAGGCTATTACATATATTATATAAAATTACCAATATTTAATAATAATATTTAAATTTTTCTTTTTTTTAAAAATTTTAGTATTGACATAAGTCTTATCAACTCGTATTATACATGTGTCCTTAGGAAATAGGGCACATAAAATAATAACTTACACTGAAGCAGAAGAGCTTCTAATAAGGGAAAACAAAATGAAAAAGATAATCGCTATTCTATTGGTTCTCGTACTCGCTGGTGTTGGCGTGTTTGCAGATGACAATGATATAGCAGATAACAATGATACTGCATCCCTTAAGCTAATGACTGCTGTAGGTGGTCGCTATGAAATCAAGGTCGCTTCAGGTTCTGTATCAGGTGATACTATTGCAGCTAGATTAACAAGTTTTGGGAATCTTGCTTCAGTACGTTCAGTCATATTTACAGACTCAGATCTGACTGAAACCTTGAATGTTAGCTATTTGTCCAATGTGAAAAAGCAGGCTACTGTTACAGTAGATGCGAGCCCTATGACATCATCCACCACAGGTGGAGCAATCGGATATAATGTGACTGTTGGGACAGCCGATGCTATTGATGTTGCAAAAAATGCATCCTCTGCTGTTTCCATCACACTGTATGATGAAGGGTCTAACTCGAACGGAATGAGGATAAACAGCCAAGTTTTCACACTTAATATGAAATCTGTTGACTGGGTTGATGCTCCTGCAGCTTCCGATTACACGACTACATGGACTATTACTCTTCAAACAAACTAGACAACTCCAATTACCATATAATAGGGCCATTTCAAAGGTAATCTTTGAATTGGCCTTATTTATTTTCGAATTCATTTTCCAATTTCCAGAACCCCATCAGCTCTGGCTCTGTTGTTACCTCTTGAAGATAACAAGGGGCCTTTGCATCCGTGACCTTTCCATTTCTTTTACTGAATCAAGAAACCTCCAATCTGAATGAACCAGGAAAGCCTATACCCAAGAAGCTCATCTTCCATATCGACTTTTTGCAACTCCCAATAGAAGGTGCTGCTTGGCTTTCTTAGCTCTTCTGGAAGCCTGTCTCTCATCCATTGGTCTTTCAAAGGGAAATATACAGCTAGTCTAAAGTACGTCTCATCCACGACTCATAGTATCACTCACCTTTTCCCGATACCCATTGAACGATTTGAGATCATTTTTAACTTCCCATCTTCACCAGGATGCACAGAAGCGTAGAACTCTTAGGATCTTCCTCTGGACTGAATGGCTTTCCATACAAAACCACCCTATTCACTCCCCAGGAGAACT
>JAENWH010000214.1 GCA_016650135.1 Peptostreptococcaceae bacterium | reverse complement strand
GAGGGCATAGCCGTTGGTAATGTTATTGGAAGTAATATATTGAATGTGTTGTTTGTTTTGGGAGTAAGCGGGATGCTGCATCCAATTACAGTGACTTCTGATATTTTCTTTGATTTATTTTTTATGATTGGTACTTCAATTCTGCTTTTTATTCCAACGTTCTTCTTTGGGCGAATCTCAAAACCAGTTGGATTTTTATATGTTGCCGTGTATATCGTGTATCTGTCAGTAAAGTTGAACAGCCTTGGTTGATTAGTATTAATGAGATAAATCTGCACAGATAAATTTAGAAATTTATCTGGTGAATTTAATTGAAAAATATAAATATGGGGTATATAACAGTTATTGCATCCTGTGGACGAAATTTTGATGGAATAAATAGAAGCATACTTTCTCTGCAAAAAGCTGATAAAGATTCTGTTACTACACCTGCTAACTGGAGACCTGGAGATGACACAATCATTCCAACACTGGGGTCGTGTGGAGTCGCCAAAAAAAGAATGGAAAACCAAATAAAGTTATAAAACCAAGAGGAGAAATGAAATATGGACACGGAAATATCAATAGAAGCGAGAAATAAAGGAGGTAATTATTTTAAAGAGGAATATAATTGTGCATAAGCAATTTTTTTGACTTTTAGGGAAATATTAGCGCCAGATATGAACCCTGCAATGGTGAAACTTATTACGGGATTGGTGGTGGCGTCGGAGAATCTGGTTGCATGTGCGGGGCTTTAACGGGGTCCATCGTTGCATTGAATATGGTTAAAGGAAGAACAACGAATCAGGAAAGCAGGGAGGAAGCTTATCAATATGCAAAGGAATTTAGCGAACGATTTACAGAAAAACTTGTGTGACCTGCCTTCAGAATGGAACAAAAATGTTAGGGGGCGTAAAAGATGATAGTAAGATCAATATCTAATTTGGAATTGCTCAAGTTTACAGATGAAGACAATGATAACATATATTTTGGCTGTGACCAGGAATGGTATCCTACGGAATGGCAGAAAAAAGCCGGTTGCGGACCAACGACCGCATGTAATATACTGTTATACTTAAAGTTCTTAAAATTCAGCGAGAAAACAGCTATAAAAAACAGCAGTAAAGAGTTTGCCTTGTCACAGATGCAGGAGGCATGGAACTACATTACCCCTACAGAAAATGGTATACCAACAACGGGAATATTTTGCCAGGCAATAGGTGATTACTATAAATCAAAAGATTTAAGCGTAACTTGTTGTTCTTTTGACATACCAAAGGATAAGTATTTGCGCCCGGGATTTGAAGATGTTATTCATTTCATTGAAGATGCTTTGCTGGCAGATTCTCCAGTTGCTTTCTTGAATTTATGTAATGGAGACATTCAGGATCTCGACAGGTGGCATTGGGTTAGTATTGTATCTCTTGAATTTGATGAAAATGGTAAGGCAGCAAATGTGGAAATTGTTGATGAAGGGATTATCAAAAAAATAGATTTCTATTTATGGTACAATACAACAAAATTAGGAGGAGGATTGGCCTACATTCAGATTCATAAGGAAGTATTGTAACAGGAGGTTGATTTTTCTTTGGTAATCGACTAATGGAAAGACAGGATAAAAGAGTAGAAACTTTAGAAGCTTTCAAACACTCATGCTAAATGTAAAGAGGGGCCATCTCTAAATTATTCATTTTGAGACAGCCCTTTTTTATGTTTCAGTATTAATCTAAAACCTTGAAATCTTCTTTGCTGGCAAAACATACAGGGCAAACCCAATCATCAGAAAGCGACTCAAAAGGTGTTCCGGGTACTACGCCACTATCAGGATCTCCTAATTCCGGGTCGTATATGTATCCGCATAAAGTACATTCATATTTTTTCATAAAATCCCTCCTCAATTAAACATTTGCTGATAAAATAACTTATTTTTTAATAGTGTATCACTTTATACTTGATAATGCTATAAAAATTAGAAGTAATTGCTAGTTTAATCATAGTGTAGTAAAATAAAATTGTTGTATGAAATTATCATCAACGCCTCAAGAAAAAAGCTTTGGAAATATATTAATACAACGTAAATATTGTGGGGGTAAATAAAATGGATGGTCAAAAAAAATTAAAAGATTATGGTATAGCAACAGTGAATGAGGCGGCAACGGTTCATGAGGGTATGGTAAATGGTATGATTGAACCCGATTTTGTTGATTGTAATTTTGCAGAAGATACAATCACTCTTTCGTTTAAAATATTAAAATGGGAGACGAATCGAATTGGAATTCTGCATGGTGGAATTACGGCCGTAGCATTTGATTATACAATGGGTATTCTTGCCAGATTTTATTCGGAAACGAATTTCAGCCCTACAGTAAGCTTTGAAATTAAGTATATAAGACCTGTCGAACTGGGAGATACTCTCATAGTAAAGGCAAGAGCTATTTCAAAAGGGAGAAAGGTTATACATCTGACAGCGGAAGGAACGCTTAAATCTACTGGAAAGATAGCGGCCAGCGGCGCTTCAATATTTCTTATTACAGAGAAAAGAGATTAAGGAACCGGTCGTTGCTAGCTAAAACCGATCACTGTTATTTAAAAGATTTTTCAAATAACCGCCTTCGATTTTACCCGTAGCAGAGGATGAATTTGTGCCCATGATTGTATTGTAATATACGATTGAAGCATGGAATTCATCTTTTTTTGTATGAACAATAGCATAAGAAGCCTTATCAGAATCCTTTGGAAAACTAAGGCTGCCTGGGTTCAGCAGGTATATACCGTCGACTTCTCCATAGAAGGAAGCATGGGTGTGGCCAAAAAAAACCGCCTTGCAGTTCAATTCCTGTGCCCTGTACAATAGATTCTGTAAGGAAAATTTTACCTTTTCCATGTGTCCGTGAACTAAAAGTATTCCTCCAAATTCTGTTTCTAATATTTTATAGTCAGTTGAACTGTGAGAACCGTCCATGTTACCTTTTATGCTTATGACGTCAACGCCAAGCTCCTGCTCAAGCGCCAAAGCATCACTTTGGAGGTCTCCTAAATGAATCAGATAATCAATGCCTGTCAGGCGTTCATACACCTGCTTAACCTTGTCAGTTTTCCCGTGAGTATCACTTATTACAAAAAATTTCAATTAATCACATCCTTATATATTAAACGAGAAGGTAAGTTTAGAGTTTTTAGCACTAACGTAACTCAGGCTTAAACTGGCTGGAAGCTTTTCTGTAAAATCAAATTTGTCAAAGTCAATCAATATATTGTTCCCATCCACATAAGCAAATGAAACTTTACTAAGGTTGACAGCAGTTTTAAGTAAAGGTCCGTTCATCAAAGCAGCTTTAACCGCAAGTTTTTGACCCATATTACCATTCGGAATAGCTGCTTCTTTGAAGGTCGCATATAGCTTATGACCTGTTTCATCAAACCGCAGTTCCTGAATATTAATCTGGTAATCAACATCTACGGGTCCAAGTTGTTTTGCATTGAGCGAAGCAGTTATTTGTATGGAACCATTTATGAAATCAATGTCATAATTGTTCAGCAGATCACCAGCTTTTGACAGAACCGCAGACTTGAAATCTCTCGTTAATAAGGAGGCTTTTAGAATCAACAGACCTTGTTCCACATCTGCTGCGTCAAGGCTGTTTAACAGAATACTCAGCTCTTTTTTGTATTTTACTGCATCTACAGCAATTTTTTTAATATTTATCATCTTCTATCATCTCCTGAAATTATTTTATACTCTTAAAATTATTATATCATTGGGTGGCAAGTAAAACAAGATGGTTGCACATAAGGTTAAAAGGGTATAAAATTATTATTAGACTTATTTTTGGAGGGACTTGGAGGAATAATGAAAGATCAATATGGAAGAGCAATAAATTATATGCGGATATCCGTTACTGATAAATGTAATAACAGATGCAAATACTGTATGCCTCCAGAGGGTGTTAAGGACTTAGGGCACAATACTATCTTGAAATACGAGGAAATTGAGAGAATCGTTAAGGCGGCAGCAAGTCTTGGTATTACAAAATACAGAATTACAGGCGGAGAACCATTAGTCAGAAAAGGGATTGTGAGTTTAGTTGAAAAAATGGCTAAAATACCAGGAGTTGAAGAAATTGGTATGACAACGAATGGAATATTGCTGGGCAAGTATGCGGAAGAGTTGAAAAAGGCAGGATTGAATCGAGTGAATATCAGCCTTGACTCTTTAAGGCATTCCAGATATAAGGAAATCACAAGAGGTGGAGACTTAAATGAGGTCATTTCTGGAATCAATGCAGCTGAAAAAGCCGGATTAACACCTATAAAGATAAATGTGGTTGCCATGAAGGGATTTAATGACGATGAACTGATGGATTTTGTTCAGTTGACTTTCCAGTATGATTATGAGATCAGATTTATTGAATTAATGCCTAT
>JAENWH010000407.1 GCA_016650135.1 Peptostreptococcaceae bacterium | reverse complement strand
GGTGGCGCGCTGGCTTAAGGAAGTGCGCCACCAGGCCCTAGCTGAAACTTGAATTCACACTTAATAAGTGCTAAAATGAGTTAACTGCTTTAATCAGGAAAGGATTTAAAATATGTACAAAGAAGCGAACAGACCGGCATGGGCCGAAATAAATTTAACCAATGCCGCTTTTAACATTCGGAATATAAAAGCCAAGCTTGGACCAAATGTTAAAATAATGGGAATTATTAAAGCGGATGGTTATGGACACGGGGCAGTTCCAATGGCAAATGTCCTGAAAGATAATGGTGTCAAATCTTTTGGCATTGCAACGCTCAGCGAAGCGATTGCTCTCAGGGGCGCAGGCATTACAGAAGAAATCGTGATGCTAGGATTAACACCATCTATATATATCGATATGATTTCAAAATATGATTTGACACCAGTAACTGCATCTTTAGAAAATGCCTCTGCTATCTCTGAGGCCGCCTTGAAAGAAGATAAAGTTGTTCATGGTTTTGTTGCAGTTGATTCAGGAATGGGTAGAATCGGTTATCTTCCGGATGATCCGGCTTCAATAGATGAGGTAGTTAAAATAAGCAGGCTGGATGGATTTAAGATTAAAGGCCTTTTTTCCCATTTTGCAACTGCTGACTCGGCTGATAAAAGCTATGCTTTATTACAGGAAGAGAAATATTCGAAATTCTATCAGACGCTCAGTGACCTGGGTGTAAATATTCCGAATAAAACCTTGTCAAACAGTGCCGCTGTTATGGAGATACCCTCCGCCCATTACGACATTGCAAGACCTGGCATTATTCTTTATGGCTGCTATCCTTCTAACGAAGTAGATAAAAACCAGCTGGCATTAAAGCCCGTCATGTCAATTAAAGCAAATATCGTTCAGCTTAAAAAAGTAGGGGTGGATTTTTCTGTCGGATATGGCAGGAAATTTATTTCAAAACGCGAAAGCCTTATTGCAACGGTTACATTAGGTTATGCTGATGGATACCCGAGACCGTATTCAGCCTATGGGAAAGTTATTATCAATGGTGTTTTCGCACCACTGGCCGGTAATATCTGTATGGATCAGTGCATGATTGATGTGACAGATGTTCCGGATGTAAAGGTTGGGGACGAAGTAATTCTAATGGGATCAGATGGAATAAATACAATTCTTGCCGATGACATCGCGGAAACTACCGGAACTATTAATTATGAAATTGTTTGCGCCTTTGGGCAAAGATTACCCAAGGTTTATGTAAAATAAGGAGGGCATTATGGCTTTTGGACTGTTTAAAAAGAAAGAAACTGGCGCGGACTCCATTTTTTATGGGGGCAAAATATTTACGCAAGACCCAAATAATGAATGGGCAACGGCTGTAGCCTGTAAAAACGGGAAGGTTATTGCTGTTGGTGATGATGAAAATATTATGGAACTCGAGGAAGAATCTACAATTGTTGTGGATCTTGAGGGAGAATACATGCTTCCTGGATTTATTGATCCGGCAGGCCATCCAGCTTTAGAGATTTTTAAAAAATGCAGTCTGTACCTTGACAAACAAGCTTCTATTGAAGATGTCACAACGGAGCTGACTAAATATATACTCTTAAACCCTGAGGCTGAAACCTATTTTGCTTACGGATTTTCTCCCACTCTTCTTGAAGGTAAAACCTTAGAAGAGGCTGCTGCCAATCTGGATCAGTTGGATTCTCCAGTTCCTGTTGTTTTACTTGCGAATGGGGGAAATTTTGTCTGGCTTAATACGCTGGCTATTGATAAAGTAAAAGAAAATGCGGAAAAAGATAAGATCCCAAATATAACACTTCCTTATATATTATATATTTTAGCACCTTTTGATCATCTGATTATAGAAAAGGAAAGTCTTGCACTGGCGGAAAAATATAGAACGCTTGGCTTTACTTCAGTTCTAAGTTGCGGAGACCCAGATTATCTGCAGGGAGTTTATCAGCAATGTCTTGTCGACATGTATCAATGGGGAACTCTGCTGCAACGATATTTTGGGGCATTACTTGTTATTTCAAATATGCCGGCGAAAGCCCTTATGCAAAGAATGTCACAACGAAAAACCACATGCACTGAGTTAGATGATATTTTTAACTTCAATATGATTAAACTGATTGTAGACAGTTCGGCTGGAGAATCTTCCATTTTACTTGATAATTTAACGGATATATGTAATGAAGCCGGGGATAACGGCTTTGATCTGTACTTTGAAGTGATTGGACAGAAAGCATTAACCTCAACTATTGAAGCAATTAATCGGATGAGAAGTGCCGGGTATAGAAAAAATACTGTTATGGTTGCTCATGCGGAAAACATTGCGCTGATTAACGAGACTTCCGAAAATCCAATAGATTTTGAAGATCTTC
>JAENWH010000344.1 GCA_016650135.1 Peptostreptococcaceae bacterium | reverse complement strand
GTTTTTTCAAATCTCTGAACCATCTAATATTTAAGGAAAGAAGGAGAATCTAATATGCCAAAATATGCACAAAGAATGACAGATATGGAAAAATCTGCTTCAATTATCAGAAATTTATTTAATTCTATGACAGATCCTGAAATTATTTCTTTTGGTGGCGGTGCACCTGCAAAGGAAGCATTGCCTGTAGATATCGTAAGGGAAATTGCAAATGAAGTTTTTACATTGGATAAAAGAGGGGTAGAAGCACTGCAATACAGCCATCCTATAGGATTAAAAGATTTGAGGGAAGCCGTTTCAAAGAAGCTGTTAGCACCAAAAGGTGTAAAAGCATCTCCAGATGATATTTTGATTGTAAATGGTGGTTTGGAAACAATGAACTTGATTTGCCAAGTATTTATTAACCCAGGTGATGTCATTTTAGTAGAATCACCAACATTTGTACAATGTGTTGAAATTTTCGAGATGTTTCAGGCAAAGTGTATTGCGGTTGACATGGATGAGCATGGTATCATTATTGAAGATGTAGAGAAAAAGATTAAAGAATATAATCCTAAGATGGTATATGTCATTCCAACATTTCAGAATCCAACAGGGAAAACACTAATTACGGAACGCAGAAAACAGTTAGCGGAAATCGGAAGTAAATATGATGTGATTATTTTGGAGGATGATCCTTATCGTGATTTGAGATACAGTGGAGAAGAGTTACTACCGATTAAAGCATTTGATAAAACAGGGCATACGGTACTGGCAAACAGTTTTTCCAAAATATTTTCTCCCGGTGCTCGCCTTGGTTATGTATATGCGTCTTCTGATATCATTGCAAAATTATTTGATGCGAAAACGGCTACAAACTCTCATACATCAGCAATAGCACAGGTACTTTGTGCAGAGTTCTTCAACAGAGGTTATTATGATGAACATCTGAAAAAAATTTGTGATATTTACAGAGAACGTAGAGATGTCATGATGGAATGTATCGATAAATATTTTCCGGAAGGATCAAAGAAGGTTTTCCCAGACGGTGGATTATTTACTTGGGTAGAACTTCCTGGGAACATTGATACCACAGAATTGCTGAAAGAAGCGATAAAGCATAAAGTGGCGTTTGTAGCTGGTGCAGGGTTCTTTGCTGAAGGAAACGGAAAAGGAAATAATTGTATGCGAATCAGCTTCGGTAATGTTCCACCTGAAAAAATTAAAATTGGTATGGAACGGCTAGGAGCATTGATTACTTCTAAACTTTAATTAGTCATGATTGACCGTTTGAGGTGTACTAATAGTAAATGAGTAGCATACCTGCTACTCATTTACTATTAGTATAGGAGGATATATATTTGCAAACCGCCAAGCACGATTGATTGGGAATAAATGGAGATGAATTTATGATAACGATTTGGAATCAAAGGGAAGTTTATATAGGAAATCCTTCAGAAGAATTGAAATCTACAATGGACACACTAACTGAACATAAAATTAAATATAAATATAGGGTATTCAGTGGCAGCAGCGTACATTTTCTGAATTCTACAATAGCATCGTTGGGTATTTTCAATCAAAAAAATGATTGCTCAAAGATATATTATGTCTATGTGCATAAAAAGGATTATGCTGATGCCTTAGCGGTACTGGAAAATAATTAGGGGCTTTACAGCCCATTATTTTCGGCGAACTGAACCATACGTAAAAAGGATCGAATTCTGGTATTTCCAGGGGCGGTCCTTTTGTGTACCTTTTTTTGTGCGCCTTTCTTGAGTTGCTTAAGAAGTGTTTAAAAATGTTTTAAAAATGTTTACTGTTTATTTATGTTTTTTTGTTTTAAAGGAATAAAACACGGAGGATAAAATGTAAGGTGGTAGAATGAATCAAAGAGCAAGTTGCTGTTAAGAAGCAAGGAATGTTCTCGTAATAAAGAAAGAGGAGGATCGTAAAAATGAAAGAAAAAAGAAAAGAGTACGTCAAGCCATCTTTTAGTGTAGCACTTATAATCGTTTTATTTTTATTCGCAGCGCTACTTATCCAGGTTATTCAGACAGGTAGTCCGGATATTCATCTTACACTGATTTTTTCAATCAGTTTTGCCACATTAATATTAATGGCAAAGGGTATGAAGTGGGCACAAATTGAAGAAGGCATTGTTCATGGATGCAAAATTGCCACAATACCAATGTTAATATTGATGTTAATAGGTGTATTAATCTCTACATTAATTGCAGCCGGAACTATTCCAATTTTAATTTATTATGGGTTGCAGATGATTTCACCATCTATTTTCCTTTTTACAGCAGCTCTTGTATGTGCGGTTGCTTCCCTGGCGACAGGCAGCAGTTACACTACCGGTGCAACTTTTGGAGTAGCATTTATGGGAATTAGTATGGGACTTGGAGTGCCTCCGGCTATGACAGCTGGTGCCGTAATATCCGGAGCGATTCTTGGTGATAAACTGTCACCACTTTCTGACTCCACAAATCTTGCGGCAGGTGTGTGTGAAACAAATTTGTTTAAACATATTAAAAGTATGCTTTATACAACAATTCCTGCTTTCGTTATAGCATTGATTATTTACTTTGTTATTGGAATGAGATATACCTCTGAAAATATTGATACAACTGCAGTAAAGTCAGTACTTTCTGGTCTTGCTGCCAACTTCAATGTAACACCAGCTTTTGCATTGCTGAGTTTAATGCCATTAGTTTTAATAGGTATTTTGGCCGCAAAGCAGGTAAGCGCACTGGCAGCCATGGTTGCAGGGGCTTTAGTGGCAATGGTTCTTGCTATGATAGTCAATGGCTATAATATTTATGAAATGATGTCTTTCATGAATTATGGATTTACTATTGATACAGG
>JAENWH010000297.1 GCA_016650135.1 Peptostreptococcaceae bacterium | reverse complement strand
TACTGTTCCGCCATCAGCGGCCATGATTGCTGACCCTCTTGGCGCCCTTAAATCAACACCTACATGACTTCCTCCACCTCTGGAACCATACGCAGACGAAACCTCAATGTGAGTTACTGGTATTCCTAACTGGCCTGTCCCGGTTGTAATTGGAACTGTTTTTGTACCTACTAAAGATATTTGCGTTAAAGGTTCAGCAGCTATTTCTTCGCTGATTGGCGTGCTTTGCACAACAATTCCATTTTCTTTAACAACTTCTGCGGTTACAATCTTTGATCCATAATTACCAGCCGACTTAACCTGTGATTGGCCTTTATATAAATTCGACGTATATTCATATTCAATCCCGTATTCTATATTTTCAGTGGCAACAACAACCTCTGTTGTCTTAACCGTTACATACGGTTTAATCTGGTATAAATTCAATGTCTGACCTATCGATATTTTATCTTCAACTCCTGGATTCATTTCCATCAGTTCATAAGGACTCAGGTTGTTCAATACAGCCACATCCCAAACCGTATCCCCACCTTGAACCACGTAGGTCTTAGGCTCTTTGCTGCCGGTTACAATAAGTGTAATAGCCTCTTGGGTAGTAAGAATATCTTCTTTCTTCACATTGACTGCTGAAGCTGTGACCGTTACCCCTTCAACAAAGACGACTTCTTTTACTTGAGAGTCTGCTGTAATGTAATTGTTTTTTACCTGGTTTAAAACTATTTCCGCATCATTTTCTGATGAGACTTTTACAATTTCTTTTCCATTCACCATGATTGAATAGGCGCTGTTCTCAACTATTTTGGGGCTGATTTCTTTGCTGTCAGCACTTGAGATGACCGATGCTCCAATACCCATCGCTCCAAGCAACAATACTGAAATCATACTAATAGCTATAATATTTCTTTTTTTCCTGTCCAGATTTTTGATTTTTTCGGAAATATTATCGAACTTTGCTTTTAAATTCATGACCTTTTTCATATTTTTTTCTCTTTTCCTTTTATTTATAACTTCGATTTGGTCTAGTTGCTAAATATTAGTACTTGTTAATGCTACAAAATTATTACAGAAAAGTCAAGGTTTAAACGACAATTCACACAATCTTCACATAAAAAAACCGAAAAATGTGTGTATTTCAACAATTTTCGGTTTTGTCTATTTTATTTAATATTACAATTTTCATTAAAGTTTATACAATTTCTTCAATTGTAACAAACTTCATTCTCTGGGTTTCTTTTGGCTTGTCAGACATATCTCTTTTAACACTTACAATTCTGTCCACCACATCAAGTCCCTCTGTAATTTTGCCAAAAGAAGCATATTGTCCATCCAGGTGAGAGGAATCTGCAACCATGATAAAGAATTGTGATCCGCCTGAATCAGGGCTCATGGATCTGGCCATTGACAATATACCTCTGTCATGCTTTAAATTGTTTTCAAAACCATTTTTGGCAAACTCTCCTTTTATTGTATGTCCAGGTCCTCCAGTGCCAGTGCCTTGGGGACATCCTCCCTGAATCATAAATCCAGGAATGACACGATGGAATGTTAATCCATCATAAAATCCTTTTTTTACTAAATCAACAAAGTTTTTTACTGTTTCCGGCGCAATTTCAGAATAAAGTTCACCCTTCATTAGATCTCCGTTTTCCATTTCAAATTTAACTGTTATCATTATTTTCTCCTATTCCTATCTGACTTTAAATGCATTATATTTTTTTGCAGCCTCAATGCAATTACAAAAATCCCAGAACTCATCCTTTAGATATTCCGGATAAATCACATGTAACTCTTGCAGCTCTTCTTTCGACATAAAACGAAGCTCTTTGAGGACTTGCTCATCTCGTCCCCTTTCAGGATCACTCCCAAGGTTAAGCTGTCCTCCCTCAATCTCTGCCAGAAAAAAATTCACAAATCTTTGGCCTCTTGTTTCAGAAACCTCTTCAACATGCCATATCAATCCCTTAATTTTTGCGTTTATACCAGTCTCTTCTTTTACTTCACGAATTGCTGCCTGTTCGGCGTTTTCCCCATCTTCAATAGCCCCGCCAGGTACCATCCAGATATCCCTATCCTCATGGCACTGCTTTAGCATTAAAATTCTTTTTTCAGAATCTAATATGATTACTCTGACTCCACCTAACCACATAACACTGCTCCTATAATCCCCATTACTAAAGTTATTATAATTGGGTTCACCTTGTACTTGGCTATCAGTATTATTGTACATATAAATATAATGAAAGGCAACACATTTAAATACTCAAATATGCCGGCGAATGTACTTAAAGGAAGAACCTGGCTGTTGACCATGACGGTTTGCCCAATAAAGAAAGCCGCTGATGCTATCAGTCCCACCGTTGCCGGTCTAATTCCATTCATTACACCCTGCACGCCTTTACTTTTGTAATATTTATCCATAAAGGACATTACCGCTATAACAAGAATGAAAGATGGCGTTGCAATTCCAAGGGTAGCAGCAACCGCTCCCGGCAAACCTGCATAATTATACCCAACATAAGTGGCCGCATTTACTGATACCGGACCCGGGGTCACCTGAGAAAGAGCTACGAGATTAGAAAACTCCTGTGCACTCATTTGCCCAAATTCCTGAACTCTTTGGAAAATAAGGGGCAGCATGGCATAGCCACCGCCGAATCCAAATATCCCAATTGAAAAAAACATAACATATAAATTCAGCAGCACCATTATTTTGCCCTCCTTAAAAGAAAGCCTGTCAGACCTCCAAGAATAATAGGCAAAATAGCGGAAATGCCAAAAAAAGCAACCGCCGCAAAGCTGGCAACAGCTATAATAATCCCCAGCTTCCCTTCAATGACCTGCTTCCCCTGTCTATAAGCCGCATAGACAATAAGACCGCACGAAGCCGCCTTTATGCCGGTGAAGGCTCCTTCAACATAATGGTTCGGTCCCACTGTGCCAAGGAAAATTACTGCACAGATGATAATTATAAAGGATGGTAAAATTACCCCGAAAGATGCAGCCAGTGCACCTGCAAATCCTCTTCTAGCATTCCCAACGTAGGTGGCCGCATTGATTGCTATAACCCCTGGCAATGACTGGCTGACCGCAATGCAATCCGCCATTTTTTCTTCAGTCAGCCAACCCTTTTTATCGACTATGGTATGCTGAATAAGAGGGAGCATAGCCAGCCCTCCTCCTATTGTGAAAAGTCCCATCTTAAAAAATGTAGCAAATAATATAAATAATTCTTTCATCTCTTATGATTCCTCCACCGACAGCAATTCCATCTTGTTATTTCTCCTTGTTTATGATTTCAATGGCCTTGTTGACAGCTTCAGTTACTCTTAATTCTACTTTTTCAGCATCTCTTCTAAGCTTGTACTCCACAACACCTTCAAAAGCTCTCTTTCCTACTGTTAT
>JAENWH010000033.1 GCA_016650135.1 Peptostreptococcaceae bacterium | reverse complement strand
TCCAATATCATATGTTACAAAGATCTCATATTCTTCCGGCGTAATAACATCCTGCCTGATATAGCATTGTATTCTTCCCATTTTGTCTTGTATATCAATAAATGAAGCTTTGCCCATGTGCCTATTCGCCATGATTCTTCCGGCACAGGTGACAGTTTTGCCTTCAAATGCATTATAATTATTTTTAATATTCATGCTATGGGCGTCTACATTCCATTCCTCAATTAAGAAAGGATTCCTTCCCATTTCCTGAAGTTTTTTCAGTTTGTCTCTTCTAATCAGTCTTTGTTCATTTAACTTCTCTTCAGAAAACTCTTCAACTTCTTCTGCCGCATGTAACCCCTTTATTTCCACATTACTCATTTCTGCTCCTTTATTTATATATATCTAATATCTGGTAGTGCTTTGTTCCTTCTAAAACCTGGATTTCGACCTTTTCACCTTTTTTCTTGCCCAATAATGCTTCCCCAACTGGTGATTCATTTGAAATTCTGCCTTCGAAAGGATCCGCCTCAGTTGATCCGACTATGATATATTCGAATTCTTCTTTGGACTCCATTAATTTAACTTTAACCTTGAGACCAATGCTGACACGATCATTGCTCATCTTACTTTCATCTATAATCTTTGCTTTACGCATCATGTTTTCTAATTTATGTATTCTTTCTTCCAATTCTGCCTGCTCATTTTTTGCAGAGTCATACTCTGAGTTTTCGGAGATATCCCCATATGAAATGGCTTCCTTAATTCTTTCAGAAACTTCTTTACGTTTAACCGAAACAAGTTCCTCATGCTCCGCTACTATTTTGTCGTACCCCTGTTTGGTTAGTAGGATTTCATCTGTCATAATAATTTCTCCTTTCGACCTATCGTCGTATCGGTATATTATAAATTATACTTGCTTCTTTGTCAATTGGTTTGGCTCATCAATTGAAGCACCCTGGTGAGCAATATATAGAAAAAATCCATAAACTTTTCGTATGCTTTTGCAACTTTTGGTCTTGAAAAAATCCATACAGATATAACGGCGGCTATTAAAATCATCAAATAAGTCTGCCAGTCCTGGTCGTCAAAAATTCCATTTGCCATTACAATATAACGAATAACAATATGCAAAATATAAACAGACAAAGTATTTTGACCCACTGTCGCCAACCAGGTTTTCCTTTTTGGTGTCAATATCAGGAATACGCCAATCCAGCAAATTGCTACAATTGCCAAAAGAATTCTGATGCCGGTTCCTTCTAAATTATTCAGGCCTATATTAATATAGGCTGTTTTAAAATACCAGGCAGAAAGGGGAATTGCATTATAATTTGACATAAATACTGAAAAAGTAATCAGAATGATTCCTGTCAGTACCCCAACCGTTTTTGGTATACGCTGTATCATCTTTAAATGCTTTTCTTCACAAAAATAACCCAGTAAGAAAAATGGCAGGAAACCGAAAATTCTGCCTAACGCCAGGGTTACTCCTAAAAAAGGAATGATTCCAGCTAGCAGTGAAATGAAAATACTTATTGGCAGTATATGTTTTATTTTGGCCAGATCTTTAATGAAAAATCTGTAAACAAACATATTCAAAAGATACCAGAGCGCCATGGTAGGTATTGTAATGTCAATGGAAGCATTCCCATAAAGGGCGTATCTGATGATATACATAATGGGCATCAGCACAAAATAGGGGAGCAAAAAAGTTTTAAATGCTGTCTTTCGGCATTTATCCACATTCTTTGAAAAATATCCAGCCACAAATAAGAAGCCCTGCATAATAAAAGAAAAGGAAATAATATATATTACTCCTCCAAAAGTTCTCACGTCAAAAGTCGCACTTGTACTGATATAGTGGGCAAGCACCACAAAAAAAACCAGAATCGCCTTCATATTATCAAATAAATAATCTCTTTTCATTGTTCTACCTATTTTTAACTTCCTGAAGCAATTCTTTCATCGTCGCTGTGTCTTTTACTGTGTTGATGGCTCTTCTAATATCTGCTGATCCTCTGATCCCTTTTAAATACCAGGCAACATGTTTTCGCATTTCCCGTACTGCAACATATTCACTTTTCGCTTCAATGACATAATCTATATGTTTGAGCATAATTGAAATTTTTTCTTCAAGGGTAGGTTCTTCGGGTTTTTCCAAGCCTGACCACAAAGCAAAAGCATCCCGAAATATCCAAGGATTCCCCATGGATCCTCTGGCTATCATGACAAAATCACAGCCCGTTTCCTCCATCATTCGCATAGCATCCTGCCCAGAATTTACATCACCATTCCCAATTACAGGTATATTAATACTCTCTTTTACCTGCCTGACAATATCCCAGTTCGCTTTGCCGCTGTAATACTGTTCCCTTGTTCTTCCGTGAACAGCGACAGCAGATGCGCCCCCAGTTTCTATTGCCTTTGCAACTTCAATGGCATTTATACTGCTTTCATCCCATCCTATTCTAATTTTTGCAGTCACCGGTTTATTTGAACTCTCTGTGGCTGCTTTTATTAAATCGTAAATCAAATCCGGATTTTTAAGAAGAGCTGAGCCTTCTCCATTTCTTACCACCTTTGGTACCGGGCATCCCATATTAATATCCAGTAATACATTTTCTCTGTTTGATAGCGTCTTTGCTGTAAACCTGATAACCTCGGGTTCACTGCCGAAAATCTGGAAAGCAACAGGTTTTTCTTCTTCAAGAATCTCAAGAAGCTTCTCTGTGTTCTTATCTTTGTAATACAAGCCCTTGCCGCTTACCATTTCTGTGTATACTAAACCAGCTCCCTGCTCTTTACAAATTCTTCTAAAGGAAGAATCCGTAATTCCTGCCAGAGGTGCAAGGAAAAAAGGATTATTTAGAATCACATTACCTATTTTTAAATTGCGCACTTTTTACCGGTTCCTCTATTCTTATCATAGATTAATTGAAGTCCTTCCAGCGTAAGCAGCTTATCAACAGTATCTATACATTCTACGCCTTTTTCGATAAGTGTTGCCAGGCCTCCTGTAGCAATAACCTTAGGGGCTTTACCAGACGGCGTGACGTTCTGAATCTCAATTTTCATTTTTTTAACAATATAATCAACCATTCCCATATGCCCGTAAACTAAACCCGACTGCATACTTTCTATGGTGTTTTTGCAAATTACCTGACCAGGGCTTTCCAATTCTACTCTGGGCAGCTTCGCGGTTTTTTCAAACAACGCATCCGAAGAAATTTTTATGCCTGGGGCAATCGTCCCTCCAAGATATTCAGCGTTTTCGGTGATAGCACAAAAAGTGGTTGCTGTACCGAAGTCAATGATAATCAAGGGACCCCCATATTTAGTAAGACCTGCAACCGCATTAACAATTCTATCTGCACCCACCTGTTTTGGATTGTCATATTTAATCGTCAAACCTGTTTTTATCCCTGGCCCAATAACAATTGCCCTTTTGTTGAAATATTTCATTGATAAATGCTGTAATGTGTAAAGTACCGAAGGGACAACCGTAGATATGATAACATCTTTTATGTCTTTCATCTCCAACCCCTCATAATTGAAAAGCTGATTGACAATCATCCCGTATTCATCTGCGCTTTTATTATTATCGGTCTCAAGTCTCCAGTTTTGAATTAATTCGCCGTCTTTAAATACCCCAAGAACAATGTTAGTGTTCCCCACATCAAATGCTAGTAGCATGGTTTTTCTCCTTCGCTCTGCTTTTAAATTTCAGTGATAATTTCTCATATAAACAAATAAAATAAAAAAGGCTAAACCGTTAGACTGCTTCGTTCATTGAAAGCACAGCTATTTCAGTTTAACCTAATATTCGATTCTTATTTTAATGTTACCAACACATCTCCCGTATTGACTGCTGCGCCCTTTGCAACTGAAATTGATTCTACAGTACCTGCATGAGGTGCCATGATTTCATTTTCCATTTTCATTGCTTCAAGGATTAGAAGGACATCGCCTTCTTTAACGGCCTGTCCTGCAGTGGCAACTACTTCCCATATTGTTCCTGGCATTGGGGAAGAAATCACTGTTGAA
Source organism: Peptostreptococcaceae bacterium (assembly GCA_016650135.1). The sequence goes on along the minus strand of JAENWH010000033.1, from coordinate 7,301 downwards.
CCTGCTGATGGAACTGCTGCTGGTGCTGGTGCTGGTGCTGGTGCTGCTGCCGCTACTGGAGTTACTGGTGGTGCTGCTGCCGCTACTGGAGCTACTGGTGGTGCTGCTGCTACCGCTACTGCTGCATGTGATGCTGGTGCTGCTGTGGCTACGCCACCCGCCTCTTCAACTTCTACTGCATATGTCGTTCCATTTACCGAAATATTATATTTTTTCATCATTTATCTCCTCTATTAAATTATTTTAATTTGCTACAGTTAAAATTTTCTGCTGGCAATTGCTTCAGAGGTTCCAGCATTTCCCCATGCTGTTGCCTGACCTGCCGCTCTGCTGATTTTCCGAATAATCAAGTTACCCGCATTTGCAGTATTATCTTCAAATGCTTCAATAGCTGCCGTTATAACGGCAATTAACTCAGGCGAAATCCCTGGTAAAGTTGAAGCATGCGCTATCGTTGCTGCTGCAGCTGCTGTCTTAACAGGTGTTTCTTCCAAATTTCCTTTCGGCGGTTTTGGCTTTTCTGCGGTAAGCTTTGCCATCAGGGCAATAAGTCCCCACAATAATACAAGAACTGAAAATGTAATTCCCATACCCATTAATGTTGTTATTAACGCGCCTATTGATTTCTCTCCAAAGGTAAGCGTATCAAACAGTGCAGGGTCAGCAAATCTTTGCATAATACTTAAATCGTTCATTTAACCCACCTCCTATAGCGGAATATTTCCATGTTTCTTTGCCGGCAAAGATTCTCTCTTTGAGCTCAGCATATCGAAGCCGCTTATGATTCTCTGTCTTGTAGTAGCAGGCTCAATGATATCTTCTACGTAACCCATTTCGGCTGCCCTGTATGGATTGTTGAATTTTTCTTCATATTCGGCAATTTTTTCATCTCTCTTTGCAACAGGATCCTTTGCTTTACTGATATCATTTTTAAATACAATATTTGCCGCTCCGGATGCTCCCATTACTGCAATTTCAGCACTAGGCCATGCCAGCACCAGGTCAGCGCCTAATTCCTTATTGCACATTCCAATATAGGCTCCCCCATATGCTTTTCTTAAGATCAATGTAATTTTTGGTACGGTTGCTTCACAATAAGCATAAAGCATTTTGGCACCATGTCTAATGATTCCGCCAAATTCCTGGTCTGTTCCCGGAAGGAACCCAGGCACGTCCTCAATCGTAAGTACCGGTGTATTGAAAGCATCACATCTTCTAATAAATCTTGCTGCCTTATCGGAAGCATTTATATCAAGACATCCTGCAAAAAATTTAGGTTGATTTGCAATAACGCCTACTGTCTGTCCGTCTAATCTGATGTAGCATGTAATCATGTTCTTTGCATAATGAGGCATTACGTCATAAAGAACGCCATCATCTGCCAGGCCTTTAATCACTTTATACATATCATAAGCCTTATTTGGATTTTCCGGAATGATATCTTCAAATTCTGGAATCAATCTGTTTGGATCATCGTTTGTAACATAAATCGGCGTGGTTTCCAAATTATTTGAAGGTAGATAACTAAGTAAATCTCTAACCTTTATTAAAGTATCCGTGTCATCTTTACCAATGAAATGCGCAACGCCGCTGGTGGCGTTATGCGTCATTGCTCCACCAAGAGCTTCAGCCGAAACGTCTTCTCCAGTTACCGCTTTTATTACCTGAGGGCCTGTAATAAACATTTGGCTTGTCTTGTCAACCATGAACACAAAGTCGGTAATTGCCGGTGAATAAACTGCTCCACCTGCACAAGGTCCCATAATTACTGAAATCTGAGGAATAACTCCTGAAGAAATCGTGTTATTATAGAAGATTTTTCCATATCCTGAAAGTGCGTTGACGCCTTCCTGAATTCTGGCACCGCCTGAGTCATTCAATCCAATGATTGGTGCTCCCATTTTAAGTGCCATCTTTTGTGCTTTTACTATTTTCTCAGCATGATATTCTCCCAAAGATCCACCTAATACAGTAAAATCTTGAGCATAGGCAAATACCAATCTTCCGTCAACCATACCATAACCGGTTACAACACCATCCCCAGGTGCTTCCTTGGTTGCCATGTCAAAGTTAACAGATCTGTGTGACACAAATACATCCAACTCAATAAAGCTTCCTTCATCAAACAAAATGTTCAACCTTTCTCTAGCGGTTAGCTTTCCACCTGCGTGCTGAGCATCTATTCTTTTCTGCCCGCCGCCAAGTGCTATCGCAGCCTTTAGCTTGCGAAGTTTTTCTAGCTTGTTCATATATATTTCCTCCTTAAGTGTTATTAAGTTGTATTTTGATCCCATGTTCTTAAATACACATATCAATACCAAATAACTATATCCCATATAATGGTTATATGCAATAACATATCTTATTGTATACATTATTCATCACAAACCCATTGTTAGTGTACGAATGCTTCCAGCCTTTTCAACGCCAATGCTATTGTCAGACCTGGTATTACACGATTCCCCGTAATCTCCACATCCAGAACTTCATTAATCTTTTTCAATCTGTATTGAACAGTGTTCGTGTGGATTCCCATTATTTCTGAAGTTTTGGCGCTATTCATCCCCGCATCCAGTACAAACGTCTCCAGCGTTTCCAGCAACTGTTTTCCCTTACTCTCTTTTGCATCCTTAAAGGGTTCCAAAAGTTCAATATAATTTTTCTTCACAAATCCGCCCTGCAATTGAATGCTTATGCAATTGCTCACCAATGCCAGTTCGTATTTTGTGAACACTCTCTTATACGGGAAAACCTTCTGTACAAAAGTCCATGCTTCACTGATTAATCTGTAAGCGTCAGCTGCACCTTCAATACCTTCTATTCCTGTTACGTGAAAAATTCTGACTGTTTTTTCTTCTTTTAATCTGTTATAAAGTTCAATGCACAAACTTCTGTCTGCGGACTGGTTTTCATCCGGTTTGCCTTGTATGTTGAAAATCATTCCATAGGTGTCTTTACCTTCCGTGATTTTCATTACACGAAGCCCTTCATTTTTTTCAAAATCCGAGATATATTTAAATTCTTTGGTTTTTTCTATCCCTTTAGCATAAAAAATACTAAGAATTTCGTTTCCATAAATACCAGCTTCTTCTTTTAACGTATACGCGAGGCTTTTATTCCCTCTGCGAAGCGCTTTAATGAACTCGGATTTTGCATCTCTCTCAGGCGTATATTTCCACATACCCATGGCAAGTTCGATGATTTCCGCCAGCTTTGTGATCTCTCCAGCCGAATAGGAGTCTTCATTATCGACAATAAACATGAAATGTTTTTCTCCGTTTATCATCACTGGCCCCCAGTAGGTCAGCACACCGTTTACATCAATCATTGTATAAACCGCTGATTTTTCAACATCCCTTTCTCTGCCAAGTCTGATGGCATCAGCAATCGTCGCCTTATGCCTTGTTTCAACCGAAAGAATCGGGTTGAAATCACTGCTGAGAATAATAATCTGGAAATCATTGTTAATTGCGGCTTCTCTTACTGCTGCCTGAAAATTGCTATGCTTTTCAAAGTTAAGCAAATGAAATATTGTATTGCTGATTAGCCTGTTAGTAAAATTATCACCATACAGTATTTTTTCCATTAATTCATGAATAATGTCGGAATAGGATACGTCTTTATTTTCCGGAAGCACTATTAACGGCAGTCCAACCTGATCTGCGGCCTCTACCACCTCTCTGCTAAGATGCGTTGTCATCAAACCAACATAGAAAAGAATAAGGGCTGAATTTCCTGCATCGGAAAGAGCTTTTACAAGTTCCACCTGTCTGCTGACATCGTTCTTGCTCCCAAAAAAACCACTAAGAGCTATTTCACTTTTTTTTGCGAGAAACATGCTGACATCTCTTGAATCAGAAGCATCAATGACAGATACGCCTTTCACCTTATTGCTCAACGCTTTATTGCCGGCAACAACTTTAGCAGTTTTTAAGATTTCAAGTTCTAAACATTCCTCTACAGTGATTTTCATTTATTTTTCCTCTTCATCATCTGGCTCTTCTTCTGATTCACCTGCAAAGTCTTCATCGTCAGGCTCTAATTCTTCTTCACCTTTAATGTCTTCGTAATCTCTATAATCGACATTGGATAGCATATCTTCTGTTTCCGCAGCTTCTTTTTCATTGGATTTTCTGATGATTTCTTCTTTAATTCGAACGTCTTCTGCCAGTTCTTCGGCAGTCATATGACCATTAAACAACAGTTCAAACTGTTCTCCGTCAAGTGTTTCTATTTCAAGAAGCGCCTTTGCAACAGTATGAAGTGTATCGACTTTTTCAATCAGTATTTTTTCAGCCTGAACATATGCCTCTTGAATCATATTTCTTATTTCTTCATCTATTTCTGAAGCCATTTCTTCGGAAAAATTCTTTCTGGTAGAGAAATCTTTCCCCAAAAACACTTCTTCCTCAGAACTATAATTTACAGGACCGATTTTTTCACTAAAACCAAATTTTGTAACCATTGCTCTTGCAATTTCTGTTGCACGCGCAATATCATTGCTAGCGCCAGTACTTATATCATTCAATGTTAATTTCTCGGCAACGCGTCCTCCCAAAAGGTGAACAATTTGTTCTGACATTGAAGTCTTTGAAGCATAATACCTGTCTTCTGTTGGAAGTATCATTGTAAATCCTCCAGCTCTGCCTCTTGGTATAATGGTAATCTGATGAACAGGGTCTGTATTAGGCATCATTCTGGCTACTACTGCATGTCCGGCCTCATGATAAGCGGTAAGTTTTCTTTCAACTTCACTTATAACCCTACTTTTCTTAGCTGGTCCTGCTATTACTTTAGTAATGGCTTCTTCAATTTCATTCATCCTGATTTTTCTTCCATTACGTCTTGCCGCCAGCAATGCTGCTTCATTTAAAAGATTTTCTATATCTGCTGGAGTAAATCCTGGCGTTCTTCTCGCCAATAGTTTTGGCTGGACTTCCGGGTCAAGAGGTTTATCCTTTGAATGCACTCTAAATATTGCTTCTCTTCCTTTAATATCTGGAATTCCAATTACAACTTGTCTGTCAAATCTGCCGGGTCTCAATAATGCCGGGTCAAGTATATCCGGCCTATTTGTTGCAGCAAGAATAATAATTCCTGCATTTTCCCCAAACCCGTCCATCTCAACCAGTAGTTGATTTAATGTTTGCTCTCTTTCATCATGGCCTCCGCCAAAGCCTGCCCCTCTTTTTCTGCCAACAGCATCAATTTCATCAATGAATATGATACAAGGCGCGCTTTTTTTTGCCTGTTCAAATAAATCTCTTACACGCGAAGCACCAACTCCTACAAACATTTCCACAAATTCAGAACCACTTATACTAAAAAATGGCACACCTGCTTCTCCTGCTGTTGCTTTGGAAATATATGTTTTACCAGTTCCTGGTGCACCCACCAAAAGAATACCCTTCGGGATTCGAGCGCCCAGTTCCTGATATTTTCGCGGATTCTTCAAGAAGTCAACTACCTCCTGCAATTCTTCTTTTTCTTCATCAAGGCCCGCTACATCATCAAAGTTAACTTTCTTCAAGCCATCTTTATTATGTAATCTAGCCTTACTCTTGCCAAACTGCATAACCTTTCCACCCCCGCCAGCACCGCCTTGATTCATAATAATAAACCAGAAAAAAACAAGCGCCAGTATCATAATAATCGTTGGCAGCATGGATACATACCAAGGTGTTATTTTTGGTTCGTCACTGCTGTAAGTTATTTTGCCTTCCTTCATTTGTGGGAAAATATAAGTTTCATCCAGCATCCCCACCTCAAGAACAGAAGGTGCATAGGTGATAATTTTTTCACCTGATTTTAAAGTCGCTTTAATTGTTCTGTCCGTCACATTCAGGCTTTTCACCTGCTCTTTTTGCAGATTCCCCACGAATTGAGTCAAAGTGACCTCTGTGACAGTCTCTTTTGGCTTTCCCTGGTAAAACCAGGCCATCGCCAGAACCATGATGAATATCATTAAATATATCCCCATATTTTTTGTGAATTTCTTCAATTTGTATTTCCCCCTTGTATGTGCCATGTTAGCTCATTTTATTTTTGTTGTAACCTAACTATTTTATCACATTTTTTCATTAAATTCAACAAATATTCTTTTTATGGTTTCTTCTTCTAATTGATAATCTTCGCTTGTTCTTCCTTTTTTAATGCCCGTTTTCAAACCGGTTATATCGTCGCCTATAATCCACATCACCTCACTGCCCCTGCAAAGCATTGGTATAATATCTCTGAACTCTTTTTTTATCTTCATATCGACAAAGGCATCCTGAATTTTCTTTCGTCCTCCAACTCCTTTTAAAACGATGTAGTCCCCCGGTTGTCTGGTTCTGAGAACTAGCCCGTCAAACCTGTTTATGTCTGATTCATCTTGATTGGTGTCCATTTTGATTTGACTGGTTCCCGTTTCTTCTCGGTTTGAGTCTCCATCTGTTTTTTTATCCAAATCTTCTTTAATAAAATGAACTTCTCCATAATCTATCAGCACTCTATAACCTTTTGGTAAATGAACAGCAGACCCTGTTTCCCCTTTGATTATTAATTTATCGGCTGCCTCCACGTGCGCACGGGTAATGCCTTGTTCTAAACCTATTCCCTCAAACTTTTTTATAATGATTCTTTTACGAATTGCGGGATGTTGTCCCCTTATTTTTTCCAGTCCCAAATCACTTTTTATCAAGTCATTAACAATAGATTCCATGAAATCCTTATCTTCTTTTGCAATAATGGAAAGTCTGTTTAAGGTTTCAGTAATATTCGGATTAAAGCTTTTCTCAATGAAAGGAATAAGTTGCAATCTAATTTTGTTTCTTGTATATACAGGTTGTTCATTTGTATGATCAAATCTTGGCTGCAGTTTGTTTTCCTCACAGTATCTTTCAATATCTTTTCTTTTGGCATCCAGTAACGGCCTGATTATTTCTATTCCTCCAGTTCCTTCTCTTTTGTATTCAATCCCGGCCAAACCACCTGGTCCTGTTCCGCGTAATATTCTCATCAGAAGTGTTTCTGCCTGGTCATTTGAATTTTGGGCTACTGCTATTTTAACCTGTTCTGAGCCAATCCCGTTTTCTTCCATAACTCGTATTCCTGTTTTATAGAAAGCTTCATACCTGGCGTTTCTTCCAGCTTCCTCTCCGCTGATTCCCTGTTCCTTCGCGATTGAATTGCAGTCATAAATAAAAGTTGAACATTCCAGCCCATGTTTCTTACAAAAATTTTCCACATACGCCTGATCTTCTTCTGCTGCGACAGGTCTGAACTTATGGTTAATATGAACCGGATGTATCGTTATATTC
>JAENWH010000190.1 GCA_016650135.1 Peptostreptococcaceae bacterium | reverse complement strand
TCCGTAATCATAACCTTCCTTCGAACAACCCAGTGAATACGCTTCATCGATGAATAGTATTCCTCCCATAGCTTCTTTGATCTTTGCTGATGTTTTAGGTGAAGTTTGCCCCACATAAATTCCTACAAGCCCTTCACGGTCAGTCTCAACAAAAACGTCCCGCCGTTTAATTATACCTGCCTCTGCAAAAATCTCCCCCAATAGCCTTGCTACTGTTGTTTTTCCGGTCCCAGGATTACCACGAAAAACCATATGAAGGCACGGCATTGAATCTCTTCCTTTTCGATCTAAATACGATGATATCTCTCGAACCCTCTCCTTAACTTCTCCCAATCCAATCATGACTTCTAACTTAAGAAATGGGTCTATTTTCTCTAAAGGCGCTTCTGTATCCGAAAAGTCTTCAAATGAGAGCTGAAAACATTCCCTGCAATCCTCTGTTAGTTTTCTCTTAACAACTTCAGAAATTTTGGCTTCAATCATTGAAAGCGATAAGTTTAGCAGGTCGCAGTTTACAAAATCTTCCGAATTGATTGCAAATCCTAAACGTTTAATGTATTGCTCAACATAACCAAGCTTTTCGATTTGATTCAGATCATTTATTTCTACACTATGAATGAAGAGAGTTGTAAAACTACTTATATCTTTCGCTCTTTCATATTGGACTTTATCCATTGTGGTAATATATATGGTTTCCCTTTTACCTAGTTTCCGGAAGGATCCTTCGACATTTGTTACTGCTAAACGATTTTCATTTCCACCAAAGTTCCAATTTTCATTCACTTCATAAAGAAAAGGTGTATCTTTTTGAGTTCTTAGTGCGTCATCTAAATCCCCGGCAATTATAGACATATCCATAACTACTCCTAGACTTATGTACAGTTCATAAATCATTTTAATAAACATTTCCTCATCTGCGCCACAATTGTTAATTAAGACGATGTTATAGTTCCCTTTGCTCATTGATTTCTTGACATTATCAATATAGACACAAAGTTTTTTGAAAAACAACTTAAAATCTTCGAATCCTATTAAAGAATTCACATTTTCACATACTTCCGCTTTTGATTTTATTATCCATTTAACTTTATGCATTCCACACATGTAATCATCACCAAGCATCATTTTCTTTGCGATTTTAATACTTGAAAGTTGTACGGCTGTCATTTGATTTATTTCTATTAGTTCAAGTTTGATACTTGTTTCAAGAAGATTTGCTAATTCTTTTAACTCCTCATCTGTTGATTTTTGATTTGAATCAATTTTGGATATATAAATCAAACGGATTTTTCCTAAGCAAAAGGTGTCCGAACTACTGTATAGTGAATCCAAAATTATGAATTGTGCCTTGCTGTTAAAACATTCAACACGACTAGCAAGAATCTCCATGTCTATGTCATCATAAATAAAATGATTTATGTAAATATAGTAATATTTTGTTATCATTCATCTTCACCCCAGCTTCTTAATAATTATTATAAAACACATACCTGTACAATTGTATGTACAGGTGCATAATCTTTATTAAAAGTTGAATGTGAAAAGAAGTAATATGTTTGCTACAAAACTCAAAACCTCTCAACTATCTCATGAAAAGCTCCCAGCAATGCTTCATTATAGAAAAGTACATTCCCAGATCCAAATCCTTCATTTCTTTTTGGGTAGTTCATAATGGCTTCCGCCGCACTTTTAACATCTGTTTCTATGCATCTGGTTCTCGGTAATAAATACAAACAGACATTTGTATTTGTAATTAAAGATAATTCAAATTGTTATATGAAGTCCTAAATATATTTGGATGGCCGACAGCAACAATGATGATCAGGCAACTGTTATGGTTGTCTTTTTCTCCGTCAGTTTTATAGCCATAATATCTCAACCCATGCTTAATACAAGGCGATGTAACCCATGGCGTGCAGACTTTTATATTTGTTACATGTTACATCCAGGTCCATTGTTTCAAAAGGTTCTTTTTCAAGAAAAAGTTTTCGAAAATGTGAACTATCACTAACTTCAATCAAAACCTCTTCTATATATTTATTATACATCTTTTTCCTGATTCGTTTATTCAAACTAATCTCCTTATCTCACTTAATGAAATTCACATTATGATTTCCTTTGAGTCGCTATTTGGTTAGAGCAAAATCAATAGCTGTTAAGTCTCTTTTCATTGCAATATTTTTCAAATTATCGCTGTATTCCCTTGAATTTTCAACCTTATTGGCGATTGAATACCATTATAATGCTTTTTCTTTATCCTTTCTAACGCCAAATCCCTCGTCAAACATTCCTCCATAATTCCTCATGGCTTGAGGGTCTACTGCGTTGACACCTTTTTTGTACCATTCAAGGACTTTCTGGCAGTCCTTCTTAACCCCATATCCATTTTCATGGCACAAGCCAATATTGGCAAAAGCCGACTCATCCCCAGCGGAGGCAGCTTTTTCAAACTTGGATAATTCATTTTTATAATTCATTTTCCCTTCATTCTCAAATATGCTCAAGTTGTTTTCGCCTCCTTACCTTGTCTTGGATTTTATGATATTAGCTCCTACTAAAGATAATTTAAATTATTATATGAAACGCTAAATATATTTGGATGGTCCCTCGCTACTATCAACGTGGATAATTTGGCTGTAGCTTACACCAGTGATTTTATCTTCTGAACAAGTTTTCTTCTTCGAGATTGAATAAATTCTTCAAAGTCCCCAATTTCCAAGCTTTTTAAATCCTCAAGATAAAGCTCCTGATTCCCTATTTTGTTTTGTTGGACCCATTTTGAAAGTAATTTATCCTGCTTCGATTCATTAAGCTGCCCATTTAAGAGTTGTAAATTTAAAACGCTATTCCAGTTATTTGAATCCAAGGCAAAATCCCAGTTGTTGACAGGTATTTGTTTTTCAACATTCTTCCTGTCTTTGAAAAATGAAGCAGGGTGCAAATGATCCTTATGAAAATTCTGGTTATAATAGTCAAGATGCGGATATAATAATAAAAGTAAGTAAAAAGCTTCATTGCTTTCATATTGAGACAGAAGTAAATTCTCAATTAAATCGTCATCCAGAGAATAGTTTCTTGCCGGATCCGCCTTAAATGCGTCAATTATACCATTAAGTGGGAATTCCTTAGATTTATCCTCTTTTAAAACTTTTCTAATGGTAACAAGAACAGAATCCGTTTGACCACTAAAAATCGACTTAATGAAACTCAGGTTTATCCATTTTGCTATTTTTTCCTTATCTTCTTTACTGTAGGTTGCCTTTGTAATACTAGCTTCAAGATTTCTATGGTATATATAGTAAATAATAGGAATGGCAGCATTTTTTGCTCTCAATGTTTTATCGTTAAATCCTAATTTTTCAATTAATTCAAACCCGGCAATAATGCTTTTTTTAATTTTTTCCCAGTTGTCTTCAAATACTTGTACATTTTCATGTCCAAAATTCTTTACTTGAAATTTAATATTATCAACTAATAATACAAGGCAGGTCTTTAATATAAAATCTTTGTTTAAAATAAACCCAGGGCGACCTATTAAGTATATTTTCTCAATAAGGTCTTCAATCTCTTTACGTGCATCAATTTTTTTCCAATTAGCTGAAGCAATCGACATTAAGAGGTCAGAAAATGATAAGGGAGTACCACCACTATTTGTTCGAATAAAAATTTCCAGAACCTTATCAGGTTCCTGCTCCTCCTGAAGGTAATAATTAATCAGTTTTTCAGAATGAATTTTACCATATAAAGATACTAAGGTGTCAAATGCATAATCATTATTACTTAACCCTATTTCCGTAATATACCGAGTGACTTTCTTCAACTCGTCCAGCTGAAGAATTTGCTTTACTTCAAACCACAAATATTTTTTCTCCGAACTATGAAATCGACTAAGATCACCAGTTGAAAGAAAACGAAAATCATACAATTTCTGATTATCATACTTTTGATTTACCGGTTTTTCAAGGTTCAGGTACAACTTTCTCGTAGGAAGGTTCTCTTCGTCATCCCGCCACCATTTTCTAGGCATTTTATAAGCAAACGACCCTCTGAGCCCTAAATATAAGCTTGTGAGTCTTTGCTGCCCATCAATCACAGCCTCAAAATTTTGTGCACCAGTTGTATCAATATCTATATTATTTTCTTTATAGAACTCTCTGAACTCCTTAATAAACTCATAAAACTTATAATCGCTTTTAATCTTATCCTCGGTTATTTTCCAAAGCATAAAGGAATTGATGGGATACCCCCGGAGAATGCTATCAAAAAGCATTTCAACTTGATCACTATTCCATGTAAATTTTCTTTGTATTGCGGGCAATAAATACTTTCTATTATGAATATTATCAATAGCCTCTTTTATCGTTATAGGGGTTTGAAATCCGCTCGCCATATAAATCTCCTTCTGTTATTGGGTCTTCTCATAAATAATATGTTTTTCATTTCATTAAAGCAATCAGCATTTTTCAATAACCATATAGCTATAATGGTGTATTTATTAGATATACACAAATCCAAACTGCTTTTCAATTTCTTCCCATGTTTGATACCCTATATATGTGTTTTTAATTTCACTTATCTCATTTTTATTTAAATGCGTAAGTGAATTATCCCACATATCCACATCACCTTTTCCTGTTTTTACAAGGCTGTCAAGGTTGTTTTTT
>JAENWH010000456.1 GCA_016650135.1 Peptostreptococcaceae bacterium | reverse complement strand
TGACTCTCTTATAGTTTGGCATTTCCTGATTCACTTCAGAAACATTCTTCTTTATCAGATAATACACCTGATCATCGTCAAAATCCTGCCCGTGGTCTGCATATATTTTTTCATAGTCTGGTCTGACCTGGACGCTCACGACCGTATCATCGTTGCCGTCCCCATCTATCCCATAAACCATGCATTCTTCAATATATTTGATTTTCATTAAATGCTTTTCTATTTCTTCAGGGTAAATGTTCTTCCCCGTCTTGGTTACGATGATATTTTTCTTTCTGCCTGTAATGTAAAGCCATCCTTCTTTATCTACAAATCCCAGATCTCCGGTATGGAACCAGCCATCTATAATCACCTCATCTGTTTTTTCCTGCATATTATAATATCCATGCATAACATTCGGGCCACGGTAAATGATCTCTCCGATACCCTCATCATTTTTATCAACGATGTCAAGTTCTCCATCTGGAATAACCGGACCAACAGAGCCAGCCTTTTTATATCTGTTCCCAAAATCCGGTGTGCCTGTAAGCAACGGCGCCGTTTCAGTTAACCCATAGCCCATTACAATTTCAAATCCTAAATCCTGGAAGCCTCTGACAACGTTTGGATCAATGGCTGCAGCCCCTGTAACAAAGAATCTTAAATTCCCGCCAAAGCTGGCATAGACCGATTTAAATATTTGCCTGGTCTTGTCAATACCCAACGCTTTTAATACTTTGTTGGCCTTGATTGCCATACGAAGTGCCTTATCTTTGCCCGACTTAGTCGCCTGCTTCCAGATTTTATCATAGATGGATTCAAAAATAAGGGGTACCCCCACCAGCATGGAACACTTGGCTTCTTCCAGATTTTTAACCACATATTTAAGTCCTTCAAAAAAGGCGATGCAACCACCCTGGAAAAGAGGCGTCATAATCCCCATGGTTGATTCAAAAGTATGATGAATAGGCAAAATCGAAAGAGCCCTTTCATCTTCCTGCAGTTTTACAATCTGACAGGTGCTCCGCACGTCTGCCACAAGATTTCTGTGACTGAGCATAACGGCCTTGGCGGAACCAGTTGTTCCCGAGGTAAAAAGCAGTATTTTCACTTCATCCGGATCAATGACAGCATCAATAAACTTCCGGGATCCCTCATCAATCAGCTTCTGCCCCTCTGCCACAAGTCTGGTCCATTTGTCCGGTTCTTTATTTTCTCTGTCAAAATATACTTCAAGTTTGAATTTGTGGTCAATTTTATAGTCTTCAAAATATTTATCATAAGTTGACGTATAAAAAATCGCCTTGCACTCTGCTGTCTGTATTAAATTGTATATTTCATCTTTGCTCAGCTCTTTATCGAGAGGAACCACCGTTCCGGCACCGTTTACCACGGCAAAATAGGTGGAAATCCACTGATAACAGTTTTCTCCGATGATTGCAATAGGCTGCCCTGTAAGACCCAGGTCGATTAACCGGGTACCAATTGCATCCACGTCTTTCTTAAAAGTATTATAATCAATTTCAAAATACTCTCCGCCCTTGACTTTTTTATTCAGAAAAGCTGTTTTATTGCCATATAACCGAGCCCCCGAATCAACAAGTTCTTTAAGGGTGGACATTTCTCTTACCTTATGAAGTTTTTCACCATAATTATTTGTATAACTCATCTTAATAAAGTCCTCCCGATACATATCTTTTGAATAGCTCAACATCACCAGAATGCAAAAGCCCTTCTTCCATAGTTATTTTTTTTGCCTTCACCAGCTCTGCCAGCGAGTAATCCATTGGCATCATGCCAATACCTATATTTGTCTGTATTACTGAATTGATCATATGTGTTTTACCTTCACGAATCAGGTTTTTCACTGCATCGTTTGAAAGAAGCACTTCTGCTGCGATGGCTCTTCCTTTTCCATCAGCCGTACGAATCAGCTGCTGGGAAATGACTGCCACAAGAACACTGGCCAATTGAACTTTAACCTGTTGCTGCTGATTCGGCGGGAAGACATCAACAATTCTGTCTATCGTCTGTGCAGCACTCGTTGTATGGAGAGTAGAAAGTACCAGA
>JAENWH010000256.1 GCA_016650135.1 Peptostreptococcaceae bacterium | reverse complement strand
GTGTTTGCCATATTTTTTTGTGGCTAACACCAAAATCGTAAACGCCAAGTGCTTTTAAAGTAATCCCTTTTAAAAATGAAGGCTTATACTCAAAAGACAAACTACCGTTAAAATTATTGCTCTTATTGACTGTGTTACCACCGAGAGCAAGGTCAGCCACTGGATTGTTGGTCATTGATGGTTTTACATAGTGCCCATCGGCATTTTTTACCGGCCATGTATTTGGACTCCGCATTGGATTTTCAAGAAGATTATACATTGCATCCCATCCACCATTATTAGGGCTCTGTTTTTTATTCGTATAGCCCGACATATCAAAAGATACTTTAATCTCTTTTGTTACATTGGCATCAATATTCGCACGGACATTATATTTTTTGAAATTTGCGCGATCAAAATAAGCATCTTGCCTGAATGCCCCTAATGAAAGATAATAACTCACTTTTTCATTAGCACCAGATAGTGAAAGATGGTGTTGTGCCTGTACCGGATCATTTTGGATAATTTCGTTCCACCAATTTGTGTTGGGATAATCCGGATTGGTTCCAGCTTCATATTTACTTATGTCATCAGCAGAAAAAGGTTCTTCTTTACCTTCATTACGCGATGCTTCATTAAACATACGAGCATAATCGGCAGAACTACAAAACTGAGGTAAACGGGTTGGTTTTTCCACTCCGTAATAGGTTGTGTAATTTATAGTTGGGTTACCATTTTTTCCTCTCTTGGTAGTAATAAGTATAACGCCATTGGCACCTCTGGATCCGTATGGAGCCACTGCCGAGGCATCTTTCAAGACCGTGACACTTTCAATATCATTGATGTCAACCAAAGAAAGATCCCTACCAGGAATTCCGTCGACAACAACCAGTGCACTGTTATCGCCAGTTGTACTCACGCCACGAACATATATTGTTGAGGCATCGCTACCAGGCTCTGCATTATTATTACGAACGATTAAACCTGCTGCTTTTCCTGAGAGTGTATTCGAAACATCTGCAACTGCACTTTTTTGGATCTCGTCTGCTTTTACAACGGAGACAGAACTTGTCATAGTCCCTTTTTTTTGAGTACCATAACCAATTGCTACAACCTCATCAAGTCCAAATGATTCCACTTCTAAAGTCACATTAATTATTGTTTTACTTCCAACTACAACTTCCTGCATTTTCATTCCTACAAACGAAAACTGCAAAGTTGCATCCGGAGCGATATTAGTCAAACTGAAGCTTCCATTCACATCAGTGATAGAACCGGTGGTTGTACCTTTCACCACAACAGAAACGCCAGGGAGTGAACCACCTGAAGAGTCGGTTACTTTACCTGAAATGGGTTTTTGTTGCTGCTGAAAGGTAGCATTTGAATTACCCGCCACAGAAAGGATTATCTGACGGTTATTGATTGTGTAATTGATATTAGATTCCCGAAATATGGCATCTAATACTTCATTGATTGTCTTTTCCTTAAGATCGATTGAAATTTGACGATCCAAATTGACTACCTGGTTATTGTAAAAGAAAAAGAATTCGGTTTCTCTTTCGATTTTCTCAAGTACTTTCGTAATACTTGTCTTTTCAATTTTCAAATCGATCTTTTTTGATTGCGCGTAATTAGTTATTGCAAAGGTTTGCAAACTGGCTAGTGCGATTAAGAAGAAGCTAATTCTCATAATTTTAAAGAATTTTTCGACACAGGCAAAAACATACCTGAAGTTCTTTAAGAACCAAGTTTTTTTCATAATTTTTTTTTCAAGAGTTTTTTATTTAAACGATTAATTCGATAAGGGCAGTGGTGCAAACACTGCCCTTATTTTTATTTTGTAAATCCTATATAAACATCCCTTTTTATAATTTTCGTTTTTACTGCGGTTGATATCTCTATCATTTTTAATACTTCACCAAGTGTCTCATTTTCTATTGTAGCGGTATATTCTAAATTTAGATTATTCAACTTTGGATCAACCTGTATTTCACAATTAAACCATCTTTCGAGTTGTTTGGCAACCTCCAAAAGTGGCGTATTTCGGAAAATGAGTTTGCCGTCTTTCCATGAAGTTACCTGAATTGTTTCAATACGACGAATAGTAAGCCCATTCGTTTCCTTATTCAGGATGGCTTGCTGCCCGGGTATCAAACGTGCAAATTCCTTTCCGCTATTTGTTGTCAGAGCGATAGATCCTTCCTCTAAGGTTGAGCTAATGGTTTGATCGTTGTTGTAACCCGACACATCAAAAGCTGTACCCAAAGCCTTTACATTGATTTTATTGACTTCGACAAAAAATGGATGTTTCTGATCGTGAGCAACCTTAAAATATCCTTGTCCAACCAACTTTACCCTACGTTGGTTTTGAAAATTAAGATTAAGCGGAAATTCCAGTGAACTTTCGGAATTTAGCCATACTTCGGTTTTATCGGGTAAAGTAAAATGTACTCTGGATCCAGAACTAGCCATTACCTGTTGCATTTGTCCGGCTCCGGAAAGTTGATCGAATCGTTTATTCAGGGTATAAAACAATGCTGAGCTACCCAACAATAGTGGTATAAATAATATGGCGGCAACACGCATCAGTCTATTAGCCCAAACGGAATAAAATAAGCGAGGTTCTTTTTTTGTGTAATTAAATGTTGGTGCAATTCTGGAAAGGATTTTATTCTTCAGCTTAAGCATTTGAATTTCATTATCAGGAACATTCTGATTGGCCAAAGCAGCCCAATGTTCACGCATTAAATCATCCAATTCGTTGTCATGAAATGAGGATTCAATGTGTATTCTGAGATTTTCCTTTTCAACAGGGGACAAATTGCCAGAAAGCATCTGATCCAAAAGAAGTTTAATATTTATCTTGCTATCTCTACCCATTTTGATTTTATCTTATTCAATCAGGTATACACACAAGTGCTACAAAACCCCTATTGGGAAACAATTATTTTTTCAAAAAAACAATTAGAAAAAGATAATGCCAGAAAAACCCATGGAACGAAGATTTTTCTTGATTTCGGATATGGCTGAGGTCATTTGATTTTCTACCGTTTTAACAGAGATATTCATTTTTTCTGCAATTTCAGCATTTGTCATTGATTGTTTTCTGCTAAGCAAATAAATTTCCTTCCTTCGGGGGCTTAAATTGTCAATTAATAATTTATAGGCTTTTTCGAGTTCTCTGAAGTTTAACTCGTCGTCAAGCAAAACATTTGATTCAGTATGCAATTTTGCATAATTGGAATATGCTTCTTCCGATTTTGATTTTCTGATTGTATTTAAGATTCCATTTTTGGCGATCGTAAACAAATATGATTCAAATGATTTTTCTGAAGATAACTCTCCTCTTTTTTCCCATATTTTCAAAAAAACTTCCTGAACTATTTCTTCAGCCTCAAATTCAGTCTTAAAATATCCGAATGCAAAATAATACAAGCGTTTGGCATATCTTTCATAAAGGTAATTAAATGCCTCCACATCATTTCCTTTAAGTGATGTCACCCAATCTCGAATTATGTACCTGGAATCTTTTCCCATTGAAAATGCAAAAATACTTAGAAACTGTTTAAATTTATCAAAAATATGATTTAATATATTGACTATCAGTTGGTTGATTGAGCAAATTATCGTATCTTTAAGAGTACCAACTACTTAGAAATACATGAATCATTACCCAACCAACCATACCGATAGTCAATGGATCTTTTTAGATGGCATTTTGCGCAATAATCGCAAGAGAAAACATTCTATCCGCGATATTCTTAATGCGATCTTCTATTTGCTTAAAACAGGCTGCCAATGGCGCATGATGCCTCGTTGTTTT
>JAENWH010000555.1 GCA_016650135.1 Peptostreptococcaceae bacterium | reverse complement strand
CCCATATTCTGTCCTTGAGAAAGATAAATTCTGGTTGCCGGTATCCAGTGTGGAATGCAGCTACAAGTTGCCTGCATATTATGATGATGTTCTTGAAATTAGTTCCTGGATTGGTGATCTTAAAGCCGCTACAGTAGTTATTAATTATGAAATACATAGAAAGTCCACAGGTGAATTGCTTGTGACTGGATACACAAAACACGCTATAACAGATGACAAATTAAAACCGGTAAGATTTAAAACATACCGGCCAGATTTGTATAAAAGGATCGTTGAAGATTTATAGACAAGCCCAGTTAGAGCTGCTCATAATGGGCTTGGGTTTTAAGAAAGAGAGTAAAAGATGGAAAAAGGACAAATTGTCACTATTGATATAGTAGACATGAGTAATGAAGGAAAAGGAATCGGCAAAATAGAAGGTTTAGCCATATTCGTTGATGGTGTGGTGATTGGAGATAAGATTACTGCCGAGATAACAAAGACGAAAAAGAATTACTGTTTTGCTAAACTGGTAGAAATAAACAAACCTTCTATTTACAGAGTGGCTTCAGCCTGCGAATATTCGAAAGAATGCGGCGGTTGTACACTTGCTGAACTTAGTTATGAAGCGCAACTTGCATGGAAAGAAAAAATGATTCTGGACAGACTTACAAGATTAGGTGGATTGGAAAACCCTTTAATCAATCCAATTATAGGAACTGATCAGCAATTCAGATACAGAAATAAGGCGCAAATGCCAATTAGTGGTGGCGGACTTATTACGAGAAAAGGTGGTTTTCAAGAGAATATCGGCAGCATTGCCATTGGTTTTTATAAAGCCAAATCACATAGTGTTGTTAACTGCAGAAAGTGTCTGCTTCAAAGCGAGGCATCAGAAGCAGTGGCAGATGCTGTGAGAAAGTTCATGAAGCAGGATAATATTCTTGCGTATGATCCTAAGTGGGAAAAAGGACTTTTCAGGCATCTTATTGTAAAAACAGCGATGAACACAGGTGAAGTGATGGCTATTATAGCAATAAACGGAAAAGCTATACCGAATGGCGAAAAAATGGTTGAAATGATTGATGCAGCCATCAATGATTTGCCGCCAAGAGCTGATGGGGTTGAATATTCTCTTGAGTGTGTTGCAGTAAATGTAAATAAGAAAAAATCAGCAGAAATAATGGGTGAAGAATGCATTATCATTGCTGGGAAACCTACTATTTTGGAAAAAGTTGGCAAATTTCAGTTTGAGATATCACCACATTCATTCTATCAGGTTAACCCTGTTCAAATGAATAAACTTTACAAGAAGGCGGCGGAATATGCTGGACTGACAGGAACAGAAACGGTTCTGGATCTCTATTGCGGCGTTGGAACCATTGGAATCTTCTGTGCAGAGAATGCAAAAAGAGTCATTGGAATTGAATCTATAAAATCAGCAGTGCTTGATGCAAATAGAAATGCTACAATCAATGGGGCAGTCAATGCTGAATTCATTTGCGGCAAGGTTGAAGAGGTTCTTCCGAAGCTGCTTGCCGGGTATGAGGGCAAAGAT
>JAENWH010000105.1 GCA_016650135.1 Peptostreptococcaceae bacterium | reverse complement strand
GGAATTATTGGAGCTGGAAGTTGGGGAACGGCTCTTGCAGTAACTTTGAGCAACAAAGGGCATGCTGTTAAGATCTGGGATATTAATGAAAAACATCTGAAGTCTCTTGAAGAAAAAAGAGAAAATGTTCCTTTTCTGCCGGGTGTGAAATTTAATAATAATATTAAAGTGGTTTTTAGTATTGAGGAAGCATTAAAGGATGTAGATGTTGCGCTATTTTCAGCCCCTGCACAGCATTTTAGAGAAGCACTTAAAAGTGCATTGCCATTACTTAATAAAGATATGGTTATTGTTAACGTTGCAAAAGGTATTGAACAAAAGACGCTGATGACCATGTCTCAGATTGCAAAGGAAGTCGCTCCTGAATTAAGATATGTTGCTCTTTCAGGGCCTTCTCATGCTGAAGAAGTGGGAATAGCACTTCCAACAACTGTTTGTGTTTCTTCGGAAAACATGCAGACGGCAGAATACATACAGGACATATTTATGACAGACAGATTCAGAGTTTATACAAATGGTGATGTTCTCGGAGTAGAACTTGGCGGGGCACTTAAAAACATTATTGCACTCGGTGCAGGAATATCAGACGGAATGGGTTTTGGAGATAATGCTAAAGCTGCAATGATGACCAGAGGTATTGCTGAAATCTCAAGACTTGGCGTTAAACTAGGTGCAGAAGCAAGTACTTTTTCAGGTCTTTCCGGAATAGGAGATTTAATAGTTACGTGTACAAGTATGCACAGCAGAAACAGGCGATGCGGCATATTGATTGGAGAAGGGATGAAACCGTCCGAAGCAACAGCTAAGATCGGTATGGTAGTTGAAGGCATGTATACAACGGAGGCAGCTTATCAGCTTGCCAGAAAGGTCAATGTGGAGATGCCTATTACGGAATGCATCTATGCAGTGATCAATGAAGAAATAGATGCCAAAGACGCAGTTATCGCTTTAATGGCAAGAGACAAAAAAAGCGAATCCTATTAAGTGGAAAAGGTAAATATATAATGAGTTTACAAAAAAGTTTTAATATTCAAACCTTTGGCTGTGCTATGAACGAACATGATTCAGAAACATTAGCAGGAATGCTGTCAGCGCTTGGCTATACAGAAAATAAAGAAAAAAATAAGGCTGATGTTGCTATAATAAATACATGCAGCGTGAGAGACAATGCGGACAAGCGATTTTATGGTATTCTTGGAGAATTGAAAAAAATTAAAGAAAGTAACAGCAATTTTACAGTGTGTCTTTGCGGCTGTATGATGCAGCAGCAGCATATCATTGATACAGTGAAGCGAAAATACCCTTGGGTAGATATTATTTTTGGTACTCATAATATACATGAATTTCCAAAATTACTGACTTCAGTTCTTTCAGAAAAGCAGAAACTTGTGGAAGTATGGGATGAAGCAGGCGAAATAATAGAAGGACTTCCTGCGAAAAGAGATTATAATTTCAAGGCATTTGTTAATATAATATATGGTTGCGACAATTTCTGCACCTACTGTATCGTTCCTTTTACCAGAGGCAGAGAACGAAGCAGAATGTCTGCAGATATCATGAAGGAAGTAAAAGAATTAGTCTCTGATGGAGTGAAGGAGATCACACTATTAGGACAAAATGTCAATTCATACAATGGAGACGTTGATTTCGCCGGTCTGATTCATTTATTAAATACTATTGAAGGGCTTGAAAGAATCAGATTTATGACATCACACCCGAAAGATTTGTCGGATAGATTGATACAGACATTTGCAGAATGTGAAAAATTATGCAATTATATCCATTTGCCGGTGCAATCGGGCAGCACGAATGTTTTAGCTAGAATGAACAGAAAATATACAAGAGAAAATTACGTGAAATTAATTGACAGATTAAGAGCAGCGAATCCGGAGATTTCCATCACGACGGATATTATTGTTGGATTTCCGGGAGAAACCGATAAAGATTTTGAAGATACTTTGGATTTGGTCAAAAAAATCGAGTTCGATTCGGCTTTTACCTTCCTATATTCCATCAGGAAAGGGACACCTGCAGAAATGTATAAGGACCAAATCCCTGAAGAGGTTAAACATCAAAGATTCAACAGATTAGTTGATTTGCTGAATGAAATATCATTGAAAAAGAATAAGGCGCTGGAAGGTTGTATTGTAAAGGTTCTGGTAGAAGGAGCAAGCAAAAAAAACGAAGAATTTTTAACGGGAAGAACAGAAGGGTTTAAAACAATAAATTTCAATGGAAGCAAAGAATTAATAGGCAGTATTGTGGATGTTGAAGTGATAAAAGGGAAAACGTTCAATCTGGATGGGAAATATATGTTGAACGAAAAAGCAAATGCAACTGATGAGAAATATGGAGATAGACTAAAATAATGGAAAACGCAACGATCGTTTGGAGTACAATAGTTACAAATTATTTAACGTTGTTATTTGTAGTTGATTTTATTATTGCATTAACAATTATATTTCTTGAGCGTAAAAATCCATCTGCAACACTGGCATGGATTATGGTGCTATTCCTGTTACCTGTAATGGGAATAGTATTTTATTTTATGTTTTCCCAAAATATATCAAGGCAAAAAATGTTTAAATTATCAAAATCAGAAGAAGCAGTTATGGAAAATGCGCTGCAGGAACAGATAGAAGAGATAAAAACCGGTAGTTTTAATTTTTCAAACAGAGAAAGCAGAGCCTGGAGAGACCTGATCAGACTGAATCAGACCTATGGAAAAGCTTTTTTTACGCAGGATAATAAAATTTCCGTTATCACAGATGGAGAAGATATGCATTACACACTTCTTGAAGATATCAAAAGTGCCAAATCAACCATTAATATCATGTATTTCATCATAAAAAACGATAACATCGGGAAACAAATACTAAAAGCACTGACTGAGCGTGCGCAGGCAGGAGTTGAGGTCAGACTGCTGATTGATGCTATAGGAGGAAGACAGATTCTTGATTTTACTATTGCAGAACTAAGAGAAGCAGGAGGCCGGGTTGCATTCTTTTTCCCTCCTAAGTTTAAATATTTAAAAATGGTGAATATGAAATTAAACTATAGAAATCATAGAAAAATAGTAGTCATTGATGGTGCAATTGGCTATATTGGGGGATTTAATATAGGAAGAGAATATGTTGGCTTAAAGAAAAAGTTTGGTTATTGGAGAGATACCCATTTGAGATTTGTAGGAAGTGGGGTTCAGGATATTAACGCAAGATTTATTATGGATTGGAAATTCGCCGCAAAGGAAAGACTGACGGTTTCAGAAGTTTATTACAGTGAAGTGGTAAAAGAGGGTACGACCGGTATTCAGATTGTTTCTTCTGGTCCTGATTCAGCACGAGAAGAAATTAAAAGAGCATATATGAGAATGATTGCATCAGCAACAAAAAATATTTATTTGCAAACGCCATATTTTGTACCAGATGACAGTTTGCTGGACTCATTGAAAATGGCAGCATTGTCAGGTGTAGACGTGAAAATTATGATACCCTGCATGCCAGACCATATGTTTGTTTACTGGGCTACATATTCTTATGTAGGAGAACTGATTAATTCTGGAATTAAAATATACATTTATGATAATGGGTTTCTTCATGCAAAGACTATAGTTGTGGATACAGAGGTAGCATCCATAGGTTCAGCTAACTTTGACCGAAGAAGTTTTAAACTGAATTTTGAAGCGAATGCTTTTATTTATGATGGCAAAGAAGCAAAGAAAATCGAAGCCATATTTGAACAGGATATGAAATTGTGCCATGAACTTACAAAAGAACTTTATCAAAAAAGATCTATTATTATAAAGTTTAAAGAAGCCATTTCAAGATTGCTTTCAGATTTATTGTGATATTGATTTTATAATATATGTATGATATAGTTTTAGAAATGTGCTTTTGTAGTAAAGAATATAGTTTGAAAGGAAAGAAAGAATCATGTATTTTAATAATTTAGATAAGACTGATCTTGAAGTGAGCAATATAATCAGGCGTGAAATGAGCAGACAAGAAAATAAAATTGAAATGATAGCTTCTGAAAATTTTACCAGTAAGGCGGTTATGGAGGCTTGTGGAAGTGAATTGACAAATAAATACGCTGAAGGATATCCGGGAAAAAGATATTACGGCGGATGTGAGCATGTGGATGAAGTGGAAACGCTGGCAATTGAAAGGATGAAAAAACTGTTTGGGGCGGAATATGCGAATGTTCAACCTCATTCTGGCTCCAGTGCAAATATAGCGGTGTATTTTGCCTTATTAAAACCAGGAGATACTGTTCTTGGTATGGATCTTTCCAGCGGCGGACATTTGACACATGGAAGCAAAGTTAATCTTTCAGGCAAATATTTTAACTTTATTCCGTATGGGCTGGATCCTGAAACGGAAACTATTGATTTTGATGAAGTGAGAAGGTTAGCCAATGAGTTTAAACCTAAAATGATTGTTGCGGGTGCGAGTGCTTATCCTAGAATAATTGATGCGAAAAAATTTAGAGAGATTGCGGATGAAGTTGGGGCAATACTTATGGTTGATATGGCTCATTTTGCAGGACTTGTTGCAGCAGGTATCCATCCTAATCCAATGGAGTATGCTGATGTTGTAACAACTACAACGCATAAAACTTTAAGAGGTCCAAGAGGCGGAGCAATTTTAGCTAAAGCGGAATATGGAGCGAAATTAAACAAAGCAATTTTTCCGGGTATACAGGGAGGACCGCTTATGCACATTATTGCGGGAAAAGCGGTATGCTTTAAAGAAGCTATGGAACCTTCCTTTATTGAATATCAAAAGCAGGTTGTTGCTAATGCAAAAGCTCTTGCTCAGGAATTAATAAAGAAAGATTTTAAATTAGTATCTGGAGGTACAGATAATCATCTGGTACTACTTAATTTAACCAATAAGGATATTACCGGAAAAGAAGCAGAACTGCTGCTCGATGAAGCTAATATTACTACTAATAAAAACACTGTACCAAATGATCCGTATGGTGCTAATGTTACCGCTGGAATCAGGCTGGGTACACCTGCAATGACCACAAGAGGGTTTAAAGAAGCTGAAATTATAAAAGTTGCTGATGCAATTGCGCTGGTTTTAGATAATCCTAAAAGTATAGAAAAAAGAGAAGCGGCAAAGGCAATTGTAAAAGAACTTTGCGAAAGATTTCCACTGTACTAAATATTATAAGGGGGAATTGAACAAGGGAAGATAAAATAGGGGAAAATTAACAATGAGAAGATTTTTTAATTCACCGGCATTGATTTTACTGATAATTATGGGGGCAATGGGGGTTGCCAATGGAAGATTTGACGACCCGGTAAAGTGGGCAATGGGAATTGCACTTATGTTGCCAGGAATCGTTATAGGACTGTCTTTTCATGAGTTTGGCCACGCAGTCGTAGCATACAAACTGGGAGACCCGACACCGCAGCTGCAGGGCAGGGTGACAGTCAGTCCTTTAGCCCATATTGATCCTATAGGATTTATTGCTTTAATGTTTGTGGGATTTGGATGGGGAAGACCAGTCCAGATAAACCCGAACAATTTTAAAAAACCAAGGAGAGATGAGTTCCTTGTAGCAATAGCGGGTATAACAATAAATTTTATTCTAGCTGTTATATTTGCAGGGATACTAAAATTACTTGTGGTCTTTGGATTCAGTTTCGTGAATACCTATATGGGCAGTGTGGTTGTTGATATTATAAGTTATACGATTATGATCAATATCGTTCTTTTGGTATTTAATTTACTGCCTATACCTCCACTGGATGGTTTTGGTATCATTACTCAAATATTCAATTTGAAGGGCACAGCGTTTTATTATAAAGTATATGATAAAGGTTTTATTATTTTAATGTTGTTATTGATCTTAAACATTGTTGATATTGTATTAAATCCGGCTGTTAGTTTTCTATATAGCTTTATTGTTGGAATATTCTTTTGATTCCGTGCTGCAATTTTTTTATTGAATTAAACGATTCATACGTTTTTAAAAATTACTGATTTCTTCTTTTATCCTGGCAAGCGGGAATCCGATAACATTTTCAAAGTCACCTTCGATGTGGTCAATAAATTTACCCCAGGCACCTTGAATGGCATATCCTCCGGCCTTGTCGTATGGCTCATCAGTATTGATATAGGCTAAAATATCGGATTCGGAATATTTTTTAAAATAAACTTTAGTAATTTCACAGAATACTTTTCTTCGTTCACTAAATGGTTCAATTAGAGCTACTCCTGTTGCAACAAGGTGAGATTTGCCATTTAATTCCGACAAAATATTAAATGCTTCTTCTCTTGTTTCAGGTTTTCCTATAATTCTATCTGAGTATACAATCGTATCCGCCCCAATGATGATGGAATTCTTATTAACTATTTGATTTAAAAGAGTGATTTCAACGGAAATAGCTTTCTTTACCGCCAGAAACATGACGGTATCTTCCATATTCATCGGAACCTTAATGCTTTCATCAACTTCTGGATTTATAATAATTGGATTTATGCCATCTTCTCTTAACATTTCGATTCTTCGGGGAGAAGAAGAGGCAAGAATAATATTGTAGTCTTTCATTTATGCTCCTTTATGGATTCAGCCAATCAGGAATAGTTGTCCCGTCATCTACCGCCGGGTCAGTTGTTTTCCCCGGTTTCCCCGGTTT
>JAENWH010000110.1 GCA_016650135.1 Peptostreptococcaceae bacterium | reverse complement strand
TCATGCTCTTCGTAATGGCGTTGACTGGACTTATGGAGGTATCTATACAGAGGGATCTTCATCAGAAAATGTTACATATGACTATACAAAAGAATTTTGGCAACAAGCTGAATTCATGATAGGTATGCTAGAAGCTTATCTTTTATATAACGATGATAAATATCTTGAAGTTTTTGAAAATGTTCACATCTTCGTTCAAAATAAAATGATTAAACATGAAATTGGTGAATGGCTTCCTCTTCTAGAAAGAGAGGGGAAACCAATATGGACGCATATGAGTCATTCTTGGAAAGTTAATTATCATACAATAAGAGGGGTAACTTATTCTATTAGGAGATTGAATCGAATTCTTCTCGATAATCAATAAAACAAGCTTCGAAAGAAGCAAAAAGGAGAAATATATGAAAAAAATGTTTAGTATTGCATTGTTAGCACTTTGCATTCCAGCATTCGTATTTGCTAATGGGGCTTCCGAAAAAACTTCGGATGCTACAAGCAACAAAATTGAGATTTTTAGTTGGTGGACAGCAGGAGGAGAGGCCGAGGGACTTGACGCTTTAATTAAAGTTTTTGAAGCAAAAAATCCAACGCTAATGATTGAAAATTCTACTGTTGCTGGTGGAGCTGGTTCAAATGCTAAAGCAGTTCTTGCAACAAGAATGCAAGGAGGTGATCCCCCTGATACATTTCAGGTACACGCTGGACATGAATTAATTGACACTTGGGTAGTTTCCGATTTTATGGAACCAATTACATTTATTATGGATGACAATGGCTGGAGAGACAGCTATCCTCAAGATGTGATTGATATTGTTTCCTATGAAGGTGAAGTATATTCAATTCCTGTAAATGTACATAGATCAAATGTCATGTGGGTAAATCCAAAATTGTTTGCAAAATATGGACTTGAATTTCCAAAATCAATTGACGATTTCTTTAAAGTTGCAAAAGTGTTCAAAGATAATGGTGTTGATGCTTTAGCTCTTGGTGATACTAAGACTTGGCCTGCAACACAACTTCTAGAAAATGTTATTTTAGCTGTGGCTGGACCTGATAAATATTCAGACCTTTGGAAAGGCAATTGCAGATGGGATGATCCATCAATTGTAGCAGCTCTTGAAACTTATGTTAAAATACTTGGTTATGTAAATTCTGATCATGCTGCTATTACTGACATGGATGCTGGTGGTTATGTTGCAGAAGGTAAAGCCGCCATGAACGTAATGGGTGACTGGCTTGCTGGATATTATGATTCACAGAATTATGTTTATAAAACTGATTGGGACTGGGTACCATTTCCTGGAACAAATAATGAATTCATAATGCTTTCTGATTCCTTTGGTTTACCAAAGAATGCTCCTAACAGAGACAATGTAATCAAATGGCTTGAAACCTGTGGTTCAAAAGATGGTCAAGATGCCTTTAACCCTATAAAAGGATCAATTCCTGCAAGAACTGATTGTGATACTTCTAAATATAGCCCTTATCTTCAGGATGCTATGGCTGACTTTGCAACAAATAGGATTCTTCCTTCAGTTGCACATGGTGCTGCTATTTCTGAAGCTTGGCTTACTAAGATTAGTGATATTATTAATGTATTTACTACTTCAAAGGATGTTAATCAGGCAGTAAAATCTTTTCAAGCAGCTGCAGATAAATATGCACCAACTAAATAAGTGGGCATTAGTTTGATACTTAGTGGGCAAGTTAATTGCCCACATTTTAAAGGGAGAGCTCATGTATTGTCCTAGAAGGGAGAAAATTAAAAGTTTATTCCTAATTTTACCAATTATAATTGTCCTTTTTATCTTTATTTATGGATTTATTTGGTGGTCAGTTAAAGTTTCATTCTCTGCGTGGGATGGAATTATTCGAAATGATAAGTTTGTAGGTTTTGCGAATTACATTGAACTTTTTAATTTCAGTAGATTTCCAATAGATATTTGGAATACTATTTTCTTTACATTGATGTTCATGATTGTTTGCATTACAGGTGGTTTTATATTGGCATACATGCTTTATTCAGGAATTAAAGCTGAAGGATTATTTAGAACAATATATATGTTCCCTCTTGCTGTTGCTTTTGTAATTTCAGGTGTTCTTTGGAGATGGATATTAGCGCCTGAAACTGGAGTGAATGTTCTTTTACGAATGATGGGATTCAAAGCAGAATTTGGTTGGTATATTACAACAAGTCATATTGGTCCTTTTAATTTAGCTTTAATCTCTTTACTTATTGCTGCTTCTTGGGAATATCTTGGTTATACAATGGCAATGTTTCTAGCAGGTTTAAGGTCAATTCCTCAGCAAATCATTGAATCAGCACAGATAGATGGTGCTGGAAAATTAAGAACGATTTTTAGTGTAATTATTCCTCAGATTAAACCAATTGTATTCTCAGCAATGATTGTAATTGGACATGTATCATTAAAGATTTTTGATTTAGTTTACGCAATGACAGGTAAAGGTCCTAATTTTGTTACTGACTTTCCTGGTCTTTATATGTTTGAAACAACTTTCAGAGGAAATCATTATGGAGAAGGTGCTGCTATATCAATTGTTATGTTACTTCTTGTAGCTCTAATTATTGTACCATACTTAGTATCAACCTTTAAGGGAGAAGAATAATGGTAGGTAAAAATAAAACAGGAATAGCCTTTAAATATTTGTTTGCAATATTGTTTGCACTTATGTGCCTATTTCCTGTCTTTGTTCTTTTTAATACAGCATTGAAACCTTTTTCTGAAGTAAAGATTACTCATATGTGGGTTTTGCCTACAACTATTTCTTTTGATGGATTTCGAGAGGCTTTTGTTAAACTTGGTGGAAACTTTAAGAATAGTTTCTTATTGGTTATTCCTGTTTGTACTCTTTCAATTTTCTTTGGATCGGTATGTGGTTTTATATTTTCAAAAATTAAATTTAAATTCTCAAATGTAATTTTTGCTTTTTTTATTTTTGGTATGTTTATCCCTTATCAGAGTATTTTAATTCCATTAGTTCAAACTTTGAGAAAGATGGGACTTTATGGTTCTATTGCAGGCTTAATTTTTACTCATACAGTATATGGTCTTCCAATTTCTACTTTAATGTTTAGAAATTATTATTCAGAAGTTCCTGATGAATTAATTGAAGCAGGGGTTTTAGATGGTCTTTCTATTTGGGGAGCCTTCAGACACTTAATAGTGCCTATCTCCATACCCTCAGTTATCGTTGTACTAATTTGGCAGTTTACTAGTGTGTGGAATGATTTTCTCTTTGCAGTAATCATTACTCAGGATTCTAAAATTCAACCTATTACTGTTGCACTACAAAATTTAGCAGGTAGTCAAGTGGTAGAATGGAATATTCAGATGGCTGGTGCTATAGTAGCAGCTTTACCTCCCCTACTTGTGTACATATTTTTTGGTAAATATTTTGTTCAAGGACTTATGGCAGGTTCTGTTAAGGGGTAATTAATGAAAAAAGGTTTTGGATATTTAATAGGAGTTGATATTGGGGGAACAAAAACTTCAATTGTTGTTGGATCTTTAAAAGGAGAAATTCTAAAGAAGGTTAAATTTCCAACTCCATTTTCCTATAAGGATACAATAGCTCATTCTTTTTTAATAATTAATGATTATATAGAAGAATTTAATAATATTTATTCTATTGGTATTTCCTGTGGTGGTCCTTTAAATAGTAAAAAAGGAATAATCATTTCTCCTCCTAATTTACCATCCTTTGTAAATGTTGAAATTGTTAACGAGTTTGAAAAAAGGTTTAATATTCCCACTTTTCTAGATAATGATGCTAATGCCTGTGCTTTAGCTGAATGGAAATGGGGCAATGGAAAAAACTTTCATAATTTAATTTTTCTAACCTTTGGGACAGGCCTTGGAGCTGGTTTAATACTTAACAATAAAATTTATTCTGGATCTAATGGAAATGCTGGTGAAGTAGGTCACATTCGATTAAACGATAATGGTCCTTACTGTTATAGAAAAAATGGTAGCTTTGAAAGTTTCTGCAGTGGAAGTGGAATCTCAAAATTATACAAGATGAAATATAATGATACTCTTTCCACTAAGGAAATCTGTCAAAGAGCAGATGATGGTAATAATAAGGCTCTTAAGATTATAGAAGAAAGTGCGATAAATCTTGGAAAGGGTCTTTCCATTCTTGTTGATTTATTAAATCCTGATTGTATTATTATAGGAAGTATTTATTCTCGATCGGAAAATTTGTTCAGAGATAAGATGTATGAAGTTCTGAAAAGAGAGGCTTTAAAAGAGTCTTTAAATGATTTAAAAATCCTCCCAAGTGGATTAAAAGAGCAGCTAGGTGATATGGCTGCTTTAGGAGTAGCATTAAATGGAGTTGAATAATATGAAAAATAAGTTTTCACAGTTGTTTGTAAGATATCCTGAATTAAACTATTGTAAAGATTCAATAATTGAAGCTGATATGCTTTTATTAAAAACAGCCAAAGAAGGAGGAACAATATTTACCATGGGAAATGGTGGTAGTGCAGCTGATTCTGATCATATTGTTGGAGAGTTGATGAAATCATTTATAAAGAAGAGAGAACTTAGAGATGATTATAAATCTAAGCTAATAAAAATAGATAAGAATCTTGGAAAAGATTTATCCTTAGAGCTTCAAGAGGGCATTCGAAGTATTTCTTTAACTCAACATACTTCTCTATCTACAGCCTTTGCAAATGATGTAAATCCCTATTTGGGTTTTGCACAACAATTGTCTGTATTATCAAGAATTGGAGATTCTGTTGTTTGTATTTCAACAAGTGGAAATTCTAAAAATATTATATATGCTGCAATAGTTGCTAAAGCTAAAGGTTTAAAAGTTATTGGATTAACAGGAAAGGGGGGTGGAACACTTCGTGATTTTTGTGATATTTGTATAGATGTGAATGAAAAGGAAACTTATAAAGTTCAAGAACTTCATCTTCCAATTTATCATGCATTATGCATTTCCTTAGAAGATGAGTTTTGGCATGAAAATATTCACTTATAGGAGTTTTTAATACCGTGATAAAATCATCAAATAATCCAACAATTTCAGATATTGCCAAAAAAGCAGGAGTTTCCTTAACTACTGTTTCAAGAGTTCTATCAAATTCAAATAGAGTAAAACCAAAAACAAAAGAAAAGGTTCAAAAAGTAATTGATGAACTTGGGTATATTCCAAATTATTTTGCTCAGTGTTTAGCTGGTCATCAGTCAAAAAAGATTGGAGTTATTGTTGATGAAATTGGAAATTTCTTTTTTACTGAATTATTAGCATCAATACAGAGCTATCTTAATGAGCAAGGGTATTCAATTCAGATTGCTTATAGTAAATGGGATGCTGATAAGGAATTAGATGCAGTTAAGAATTTTATTTCAAATAATGTTGATGGAATAATTATTGCCCCGGTTTCTTCTTCTTCAGGTTCTATAGAATTATTAAAAAATAGAAATTTCCCTTTTGTTGTTATTAACTGTATTTTAGATGATAAAACGACATGTATAGCTAACAATAACTACAAGGGTGGTAAGATAGTTGCAGAATTCTTTAATAAGAAAAAAGCCCAACAATCTTTCATTATATCAGGTTGGAATGACCAATCTTTACTTTTGAGAATTGAAGGATTTAAGGATAATATTGAAAGCTCTGATAAGCTTTTTTCCTTTTCGAATGTATTGAGTGATGAACAGATAAGAGAGGTTTGCGAGACTCTAGTTAATGAATATCATGTTGGAGAGATTTCGTCTAATATTTTTATTACTAATGATATATTAGCAATTCCTTTAACGAACTACCTTATTGAAAAAGGCATTAATATACCAGACTCTGTTTCAATTATAAGCTACGATAATATTTATTTTTCTCGCTATTGTAGGATTCCTTTATCTACGATTGATCATGGGATAAATGAAGTAGGAACAAAAGCTTCAGCTGAATTAATTAAAAAAATAAAAGGTGAAAAATCTGTAGAAGGTAATATTTTAGTTGAGCCAAAATTGGTAATAAGGGAAAGTACTTAAATAATTTTATAGTATGCTAATTATAAATCACACAAGAAAAGTGATTGAACCAATAAATCTCTTTATTTTCTATATTTTAACCATCAATCCTACCGATACCACAATCGCTACTGCAATTAATGACAGATTATCCTCAGTTGAGGATAATTGATCTTATTCTCAAGTTATTATTATCCTCAACTTCTCCAAAACCCTTTAATTGAAAGCTTTAATGAACTAGTTATATAAAAAAGTTGAGCATAAAAATTCTACATGATAACCGATTTTCTTGATAATTCTTATTTATGTGATAATCAAAGTTTTTTCTTATTATAGTGTCCACTTGACATGTACCTGTTCATAATAGGGTCCACTTTAAGTTTTAATTAATTTAAATCTGTTTTTCCTTCAATTTTAAAACTTCTAACAATACCTAACAAACAATTTAAATAGTATAATCAAAGCAAATAGGTGCTTCATAATTTGTATTAAATACACATTATTACTCAATCAAGTATA
>JAENWH010000086.1 GCA_016650135.1 Peptostreptococcaceae bacterium | reverse complement strand
TGGTTATTGCATAAAAGACTTACCAGTTATTCCTTAAGTTGTGAGCATTGTAAAAAAAATGGAAAAATGGAAAATTTGAATAGCCTACTGACCGGTAATTAGGAATTTAACGTTTATAGGAAAAAGTGAATTTGTGGCTGTAATAAGCTGAGCATATTACAAATAAAACGAATATTTTCCCCTCCACGTTATTCAATTTATGGGACTATAAGTAATTAACAAATCTTCTGAATCTTTTGGCTTATTACTTGTGAAGAATTTAGGTTTTAAATAGAATTTGCTATTTATCTAACTTAGTGTTATTTTTTTTAAATTATTTTTTTTTGATTATGCTAAATACTCCTATCTACTTTAGAAGGAGTATTTTTGGAAATTAAAACTATTTACGTGAAATTTTATTAAGCTGAGATATCTTTATAGATATAAGCAAAAGACTTTATTAGTTTATCTTTTTCCTTGAATTTTTGTTGACTAGACCAGCTCCAAGGATGATATTTTGAAGGATGATATATGTTTTTAACTTTCTTTTTTATTGGTTTCTCGTCTTCTGGATCTAAATCAGAAGAATATGATTTTGCATCCTTAATAAGCTCTAGAATATAACAATTGCCTTTAGGGTCTGTTGCATAAAGATCTGTATCATCAAGTGTTCTTATAATACTTACATAGCTCTTTGGTGGTAGACAGGTTACTCTATCATTTTCATTAATTAATCTATATTTTTGGGTCTTAAAAGAAATGCTATGACCCTGATGTATTTGCCTTTTTTCAATAATTACTAGGGCTTCTTTGATATCTTCTTGTGAAATACCAACAAAAGTTTATTTATTAAATTGACAGAGTCCATGCTACTTTACACACCTCTGTGTTATGTGATAGAGTAAATTAAATGGTCACTTACTGACATGTTAATAGCAACATAAAGGAATAAATATGAATGAAAGCAATTAAAATTGAAAAACCTTTTGATATATCATTGATAGATGTTGCAAAACCTGAATCACCAAAAAATTACGAAATTTTGATTAAAGTTATGGCAACTGGCATTTGTGGAAGTGATGTTGCTATTTACAAGGGATTAAACCCTGTTGCTAAATATCCTAGAATTATTGGACATGAGGTGACAGGCATTGTGGAATCGATTGGAGACAAAGTTACAAAACACAATATTGGTAACCATGTAATTGTTAAACAAACAGAAAGTTGTGGACATTGCTGGGCTTGCCTACACGGGCAAGATAATGTATGTACTGAATTGAAAGTTCGTGGTGTTACAATTGATGGAGGATACCAAGAATATTACAAAGTTTC
Source organism: Peptostreptococcaceae bacterium (assembly GCA_016650135.1). The sequence goes on along the minus strand of JAENWH010000086.1, from coordinate 6,107 downwards.
TGAAAATTCAGCATATACCATTGATAAATGTGTTGATTTAAAAACAGCTGTCCTGATTGAGCCATATACCATTGGTTTTCAAGCTTGCTCTCGAGGACAATTGACAAAAGATGATTTTCTTTTGGTTAACGGTGCAGGAGCTCTTGGAGCAATTGTAATAGATGTAGCAAAAAGCTTTGGATGTAAAATTTTAGCCATTGATATAAGTAAAGAAAAATTAGAACAAGCTAAATATCTTGGAGCAGATTATACACTTGATGGCAATGACAAAAATATATGTGAAAATATTCTAAAAATAACAGAAGGCTATGGATCTACAATAAGTATTGATTGTGTTTGTAATCCAAAATCAGTCGAATTTTTAGTTGGTGTTACAGGAAATGGTGGTAGAGTTGTAACAATGGGATTCGATACGAGAAATTCTTCAATTTCTCAATTCTTAATAACATCAAAACAATTATCAATAATTGGTTCAAGACTTCAGCATGAACAGTTTGAAAAGGTGATTAAACTTTTTGAAAGTAAGAGTGTTCATCCAGATACGATGATTTCAAATGTCTTTGACTTTAGAGACATAAAAGAAGCATTTGAATTAGTCAAAACAGGAAACTATAAAAAGATACTATTAGATTTTTCTGCTAAATAAGCAAAAAAATATATTTAATTTCAAAGAAAAGGAGTTTTTTATGAAAAAGTTGGGAATTGCTTTAGGTTGCATGGCACTCGTAGGTGGAATGCTATTTGCAAATGGATCAAGTGAAAAGAGTTCACCTGATGTCAAAAAAATAAACAATACAAATTCTAAATATGAATTAGTTATTGGACACATTGTGGATGAAAGTCACACTTGGAATAAGGCTAGTCTTTATTTTAAGGAACAAATTGAAAAACAGTCTAATGGTCGTATAACAGTAAAAGTTTATCCGAATAGTCAGTTAGGTTCAGAAGTTGAAATGATACAATCAGCTTTAACTGGTGGTGGTTGTGATATGGGATTCACCGGAGAATCAATGCAAACATACAATAAAGACCTTGGAATTATTGGTATGCCTTATGCTATTACCAGTGATGAGCAAATGGACAGAGTTCTTAACGGATCTGTTGGTGATTTATTGAAAAAGGACATGCTCGATAGTGGTTTACATGTACTAGCAACAATCAAACGTGGTGCAAGAAATATCACTTCTAATAAACTAATCAACAGCCCTGATGATTTAAAAGGATTCATTATTAGAACTCCTCAGTCTCCAATGACTGTTGCTGCATTCAAGGCAATGGGTGCTAAACCTACTCCTATGGCTTTTAACGAAGTATTTACTTCTTTACAGTCTGGCGTTATCGATGGTCAGGAAAATCCTCTTGCTATGATTAAATCAGGTGGATTCGCTGAAGTTCAAAAATATTGTAATGTTACAGAGCACCTCAGAGCTTGGGTTTATTTCTACATTAGTGAAGTTAAATTTGAATCATTACCTTCAGACTTACAGTCATTAGTACTTAAAGTAGGTGCAGATACACAAGTATATGAACATAAACTATTCATTAATCAACAAGATAAATTAAAATCTGATCTTGAAGCTAGTGGTATGATTTTCAACACAGTTGATCAAGAACCATTTGCTGAAAAAGCTGTTAAAGGTGTTCTTCCTATTCTCACAGATAGCCAGAGAGCTCTTTATGAAAAGATGGTTGCTGAAAAATAAAGTTACCATGTAATTTTTAAATCTTAATAGAGAGGGGAGATATCCCCCTCTATTTTTTAATTTGTTTGCTACTTAATCCGGAGGTAAAAATGAAAAAGTTTTTTAATATCTATAATTCCATAATGGGATTATTGGGAATGTTATGCTTACTAGGTTTTATTTTAAGTATAGTTATTCAGGTAGTTGCACGTACGTTGCTTCCCTATTCTCCTTCATGGACAGAAGAGGCAGCTCGGTATTTATTCATTTATATGGTTGCCTTTGGAAGTAGTGTTGCTGTACATAAACAAGAATTTGTTGGGGTCGACTTTGTACTCAACATGCTGAATGAAAAAGCTAATCATATTTTGAGATTTATTATTAATGCAGGATTATTAGCTTTCTGCCTTTATGTTTTAACTCAGTCAGTTTTACCTTTTGCTTTAATAAAATATAGAATGGTGTCAACAGCGATGCAAATTCCCATGCAATTTGTATATTTCTCTATGATCATTTTCTTCGGTTTATTAATTTCAAGTTTCTTATTTGAAATCATCGATATGCTCTTTTTCAATTTCCAAGATATTGAAGAACAAAAGGCGGTAGAATAATGTTATCTGTATTATTTGTCAGTTTTCTCGTACTGTTAGGATTAGGAATTCCAGTTGCATTTAGTCTTGGTATGTCATCATTACTCTACTTTTTAGCTGCTGGCCTACCGGTGCAAATGTATACACAAAGATTCTTTGCAGGGTTAGACTCCTTTACACTCCTCTGTATCCCTGGTTTCTTTCTCGCTGGTGCGCTTATGAACTCAAGTGGTATTACCAAAAAGTTAATTGATTTTAGTAATAAATTGGTCGGTCATCTTGATGGTGGACTTGCCCAAGCAAACGTTGTTGCCTCTATGATTTTCGCTGGAATGTCCGGTACAGCTTTAGCTGATACGGTAAGTCTTGGTGGTGTTTTGATTCCAGCAATGGAAGAAGAAGGTTATGACGTTGATTTTTCATGTGCAGTAACTGCAGCATCTTCTTGTGTCGGACCTATTATCCCACCTTCTGTTCCTATGATTGTTGCAGCAACCTTAACAGGTATTTCTGTTGCAAAATTATTTGTTGCAGGTATGGTACCTGGTATTTTAATGGGAATAGGAATGTTAATCGTAACTTCAGTTATTTCACATAAAAGACATTATCCAAAGACTGAACGAAGAGCTACAGTAAAAGAAATATTACTTTCTGGTAAAGAATCCTTTTACGCACTACTCATGGTATTAATCATACTAGTAGGAATTATCGGTGGTATTGTTACACCTACCGAAGCATCTGTCATTGCCGTAGTATATGGAGTTTTTGTTGGATTTTTCATTTACAAAGAACTGACCATTAAAAAATTCATTACAGCTTTACAAAAAACAGCATATTCCAGTGCAGCTATTATGGCTTTGGTTGGTTTCGCTAATGTTTTTGCTTATATCCTTACAAAAGAACAAGTTCCTCAAATGGTTGCACACTGGATACTCAGTATAACTAATAATAAATACCTAATCTTATTATTCATAAACATTCTTTTGATTTTTGTTGGTATGTTCATGGAAACCATAGCCGCAATACTCATACTATTTCCTGTTTTACTTGGTGTTGTAACAGCTATTGGTGTCAGTCCTATTCAATTTGGTGTTGTAGCTGTTCTTAACTTGGTGTTAGGACTTACAACACCTCCTGTCGGTGTCTGTTTATTTGCAACTCAAAGTATTGGTAAAGTTCCTATGAGTAAGATTGTAAAAGAACTGGCTCCCTATTTAATCAGTAATTTTGCAGTACTCTTTTTAATAACGTATGTTCCCTTCTTTACTGTAGGAATTACAAATATATTTATGGGTTAACATAAAGAATGTAAACAGAAAATATTAAATGAAAGATTATAAATAAATGTTCACAACTTAAGCTCATTACGTGTGTTTCTGAGGATAGATATCCTACATTAAAGCAATGAATAAACTGTTATTACATAAAAGATTTACCAGTTATTCCTTAAGCTGTGAGCATTTATTATAAATAGTAAATATAGAAGGATCTAAGAAATGAAAGCAATAAAAGTGATAAAACCTTTAGAAGTTGAAATAACTGAAATTGAAAGACCCATGACATGTGGTCATGATGAAGTTATCGTAAGGGTGACTGCAGGCGGTATCTGCGGTTCTGATATCGGTATCTACAAAGGAACCAATTCTTTAGCTACCTATCCTAGGATCATAGGACATGAATTCGGTGGTTATATTGAAGTGGTTGGTAACAACGTACAAGACTTACAGGTCGGCCAGCAAGTGGCGGTTGATCCAGTGGTGAGTTGTGGCCATTGCTATGCTTGTTCTATAGATAGAGCCAATGTTTGTTCTACCCTTGAAGTAATCGGGGTACATCGTGATGGTGGTTTCAGACAGTATGTAGCAGTACCAGCAAAGAATATTCACCTGTTCCACAAACCTATGGATCCAGGTCTTGTATGCATGGTAGAGCCATTCTCCATCGGTATGGAAGTGAATGAAAGAGCTTCCATATCAAAATCTGATAAAGTGCTCATTATGGGAAGTGGTCCTATCGGCATGTGTATCCTTCAGGTGGCGAAATCAAGAGGAGCTCAAGTAATCGTTTCTGATATCGTTGAATCAAGACTCGAAAGAGCAAAAGATATGGGTGCTGATGAAGTGGTGAATTCATTAAAAGAAAACCTAGAAGCCAGAGTGAAAGTTTTTGCCGGCGTAGACGGTATTCCTGTTGTGGTAGATACAGCTTGTCAAACATTCACTTTTGAACAGAGTGTTCAACTCGCCTCTCCAGCCGGTCGTATAGTAGTGCTCGGACTTGTCAATAAGACTTCTAATATCTGTATGGCAGATATCACAAAGAAAGAACTTACCATTCTCGGTTCCAGATTGAGTAACAACCAATTTGATGAGGTCATTGAAGGCTTTGAAAATGGTTCATTACATCCTGAAAAATTAAGAACTGATACTTTTAATTATTTAGATGTGAAAGAAGCTTTGAAAAGAAACATTGAACATCAAAATGAAGTGTTGAAAATCACCTTAAGTTTTGAATAAGAAATAACTACGTAATTGAAACACTGAAAATATGGCTAAGGAATGAAGAGTAATCCAATATTATTGAATGATATGAGATTCTATTCACTTCCTGGCCATATTATTCTATTTTGTAGAGAAAGATTGAAAAGACCTCGGGATTTAGACTGAATGAAGGTAAGGATCTTTCATTTTTATTTACACTATTATTCACATTGTCATTGAAAATTTTTATACACTTAAGAATTTCACATCATTGTTAAATGATAATTTTTACAAAGGATTCGACAAGGCAAGGTAGAGAATCTGAGATTAAACAGGATTAATAAAATATTCAATGTATAATTGAGAAAGTAAAAGATTCAATAAAAATATTACTTGGTATCAAATAAAAAAGTGTATACTAGATTCACATGAATCAACAATGAACGCAATGATTGAAATGATTCATAGTGGCTTATTCATATTAAGTCCAGATAAAATACAAAATAAATACTGACAGTAATCTAACTGTTCACTTTCATAGGAGACACATAATGCAAGAACTCTATTCATCAACAGAAAATAAGGAAGGCATGAATGACACAGCCATTCATGCCCTGTTAAACAAGCTCATTGAAGAAATGAAAGGCGCAAAGAATATTCTTTTAGTGCCACCAGATTTCACTCGATGCTATTCATATGCAGGACCCATCACCGAATATCTTTATTTGGAATTATCAAAATTCGCATCAGTATCAGTAATTCCTGCACTGGGAACACATGCTGCAATGACGGTTACAGAAAGAACGGAAATGTTTGGAACTCATATTCCAAATTCTGCTTTCATCATTCATGATTGGCAGAATGATGTCGTGAAAATAGGAGAAATCCCTTCTTCCGTTGTTTCAGAAATCTCAAATGGTACGTATGCAGAGAAAATTGAAGTGGAAGTCAATCACCATTTGGTGGATCAAACGTATGACCAAATAATATCAATCGGACAAGTTGTACCTCACGAAATTGTTGGTTTGGCAAACTACACCAAGAATCTCTTAGTAGGTCTTGGCGGCAGGGATATGATCAATAAATCACATTTTGTCGGTGCCCTCTGTAATATGGAAAAGGCTCTGGGTGTAATTGATACACCAGCGAGACTGTTGTTTGATTATGCACAGAAGAACTTTCTCGTTAAATTACCCATTACCTTTGTCTTCACAGTAACGACCTTCTTAGAAGAGACCTTAACCGTTCATGGAGTATTTATTGGTAAATCAAGAAAAGCTTTTGAAGAAGCTGCTCAACTCTCTCAAAAATATAATATTGTACATGTAGAAAAACGCGCTAAAAAAGTAATCACC
>JAENWH010000094.1 GCA_016650135.1 Peptostreptococcaceae bacterium | reverse complement strand
TCATAACCCTGCCGCTGGTGTTTACCAAGGATCCAGAAACACAGATCCAAAATGTAGGTATGTATCGATTGCAGGTATTTGATAAGAACACGACCGGTATGCATTGGCATCTGCATAAGGATGGCAAGGAAATCTATGAGAGCTATAAAAAAATCGGGGGCAGAATGCCTGTTTCTGTGGCTTTGGGCTGTGACCCTGCCGTAACCTATGCGGCAACGGCACCATTGCCAAAGGCTATTGATGAGATGATGTTTGCGGGTTTCCTCAGAAAAATGCCTGTGACTATGGTGAAGTCTGTCACCAACGATATTTTTGTCCCTGCAGAAGCAGAATTCATTCTGGAAGGATATGTGGATGTAAACGAGGAACTTCGCATGGAAGGGCCTTTCGGAGATCACACTGGATATTATTCCCTCGAAGATTATTACCCTGCTTTCCACGTTACCTGTATGACGCACAGAAAAAACCCTTTTTATCCAACAACCATCGTAGGGAAACCACCGATGGAAGACTGTTATATGGGAAAAGCTACAGAAAAGATTTTTCTGCCTTTGCTGAAGATGACAAATCCTGAAATTGTTGACATCAACTTTCCGCTTGAGGGCGTATTCCACAGCTGTGTCATCATTTCCATCCACAAACGTTACCCTGGGCATGCTGCCAAGGTGATGAATGCCGTCTGGGGAATGGGGCAGATGATGTATACCAAAATGGTCATAGTTGTGGACCAGGAAGTGGATGTTCAAAATGTATCCACAGTAATGTGGAAGGTGTTTAATAACATAGATGGCAAGCGAGACATTACACTCTCTGAGGGGCCGTTAGACGCCCTGGACCATGCTTCAAATACACCTCACTACGGCAGCAGAGTTGGAATCGATGCCACAAGGAAATGGCCGGGAGAAGGACATACAAGAAAGTGGCCTGACGATATTGAAATGAGTCCTGAAATGAAGGACCTGGTAAGCGAAAAGTGGAAGGAATATGGACTTGATTAATTTCATCAAAAGAATCCTCAAAAAAATCGTAAAAAAGACATCTGATTATGGTACTTTGGTGATGTTTTCCCATACGATTTTTTCCCTTTCCTTCGCGTTAATATCTTTACTGATTGCAAGCGGCGGACGACCTGACCCGGAAACTTTATTTTGGATACTGGTTGCTTTTATGGGGGCAAGAACTGGAGCAAATGCGATAAACCGGGTTATTGATGCAGGTATTGATGCAAAAAATCCCAGAACGGCTGCACGTCAGATACCCCAGGGCAAGGTAAAGAAAAAAGAGGTAATCGGGTTTACTATAGTTTGCTTTGCTGTGATGGTTTTTGGTGCGGGGATGCTGAATACACTTTGTCTAGTTCTGTCTCCACTTGCCATATTTCTGATGGTGATTTATTCCTATACGAAAAGGTTCACATGGACCTGCCATTTGATTTTAGGGATTACATCGGCTGCCGCCCCGGTAGGTGCTTGGATTGCAGTGACTGGTCAAATGGGGTGGATTCCATTTTTTATGGGTGCCGCAAATACTTTTTGGGTTGCGGGTTTTGATATTATTTACGGAGCTCAGGATGTTGACTTCGACCGAGATAACGGGTTGCATTCTATTCCTGCAAGGTTTGGTGTTAAAAACGCGCTTACTATTGCCAGATTTTTTCACTTTGGGGCTTTATGCGCCTTGGTGGTTGTAGGGCTTCTGGCAAAGGAACTGGGTATGATTTATTTTGCCGGACTTGGCATCATAGCAGCACTTTTCATTCTAGAGCATGCGATTGTTTCTCCGGAGAGACTTACAAATGTGAAAGTGGCGTCGTATAATATAAATCAGGTAATCAGTATCGTTTTTTTAAGCATGGGATTAATCGAATGTTTGATTTAGCGGGATTGTTTTAGTTTCGCGGATTCATTTGATATTGACTTAAGTAAACAGACAACAGGCAGAAATGAAGGGGAATGATGAAAAAAATAATTATTGGAATAACAGGTGCTAGCGGGAGCATCTATGGGAAGAGAATGGTGGAGGTCCTTCTTGAAAAACAAATATTTGTCGCGTTGATAGCAACAGAAAATGGCAAGAAGGTGTTTTCCTATGAGCTTGATCTGGATTTTGATCTTTGGTCAAATGGCCTGAAAGAAAAATATGAAAACTTTGCAGAAGAAGAGATCAACAATCTATTCGCTGGTGCAGCCAGTGGATCTTATGATTTTGACAGTGTTATCATATTGCCGTGTTCTATGGGAACTCTTGGTAAAATCGCAAATGGAATTTCTTCAAATTTATTAATGAGGGCTGCTGACGTAGCACTAAAGGAAAGGCGAGATTTAATCCTTGTGCCAAGGGAAATGCCACTGCACCAGATACACCTCGAGAATATGCTCAAAGTTTCAAGATGTGGCGGGACCATAATGCCTGCTATGCCTGGCTTTTATCATAAGCCGCAAACAAAAGAAGATTTAGTTGATTTTGTTATAGGGAAAATCCTTGATTATATAAAAATCGATAATAATTTATTTGGTAAATGGGGAAATGACCGATAAAAATAGGTATTTGAAAAGCTAGGTATTTGAAAAAGTTATATAATTTAAAAAGTAATATAGAAATGGAGATTTGTAATGAAAAAAGGCATTATTATTTTAACAGTGTTGGCAATGGTTTTCAGCCTGGCAGCCTGTGGCGCCGGAACCGGAGTGGGAACAGAAGAATCAACCCCTCAATTGACCATTGGTGTCATGGGATCCGTTGATGCAGTTCCGCTTGCAGTTGCACAGGAAAAAGGTATTTTCACCTCTAACGGAGTAAAAGTGCAGGTCGAAATATTTAAGGCAGCAAAAGACAGAGATGCAGCACTTGAAGCAGGACTTCTGGATGGGGTTATTTGTGATGAAATAGCGATAGCCATTTACCAGAATGCAGGGTTGGATATGAGAATTTCTGGAATAACAGATGGAATGTTCACACTTGTAGCAGGAAAAGATACCGGGATTAATTCTGTTGCCGATTTTGCAGGGAAAAAGGTTGCCATTTCAGAAAATACTGTAATAGAATACACGTTGGACAAACTGTCAAAAGAAGCAGGTATTTCAGGACAAATTGAAAAAGTCGTTGTGCCGCCAATGCCAGCCAGAATGGAAATGCTAGGTAGTGGCCAGGTTGACGGGGCATTACTTCCAAACCCGTTTTCTGATGCGGCGATTTTATCCGGGTCGAGAGAAATTGCAACAGTAGACAGTACCGGCCAATACATTTCAGTAATAGCATTTTCAGCTAAAGCGCTGAAGGACAAGTCTGTACCTATTGAGCAGTTCTTCAAAGCTTATGATGAAAGTGCAGACTATATTAATACAACCCCTGTCAGTGAATACGAAGATATTATAATGAGTTTCGTAGGATATCCAGAAGCAATGAGGGGGAATATAGTTCTCCCGTTATTTAGAAGTAATGCACTTCCTCCTAAAAGCGATGTCAAAGAGGTATTCCAATGGGCAAAAGATAAAGGCCTTATTACAAAAGAAATCAGTGTGGATTCGGTTTTTAGATAAGATTGGGAGAGATATAATTGATTAGTATAAAGAATCTGACCGTGAACTATAATACTAAACAAGAAGTGAATACCTTGGAAAAGGTTAATTTTGTTGTAGAAAAGGGAGAAATTGTTGCGGTTATTGGTGCCTCCGGCTGTGGGAAATCAACGCTGTTAAAGGCGATTGGCGGAATCATTTTGGACTATCGGGGAGAAATCGAAATCGACGGGCTTCCATTGGATACAAAGAAAAACTTAATAGGATACATTCCCCAGGGATATGGATTATTACCCTGGAAAACGGTTATGGAAAACTGTTTGCTACCGTTAAAAATCAGAAAGATCGGTCTAAAAACGAAGAATAAATTCATATCCATAAGAAGGGTTGCGGATGAAAAAACCAAATCATTAATTAAAGGGTTGCTCAATGAATTGGAAATTGGCAACTTGTCTAAACGTTATCCTGTAACATTAAGCGGTGGTCAGAGGCAAAGGGTTGCGCTGGTCAGAGCCCTATGCTTTTCTCCGCAAATACTTCTGATGGATGAACCATTTTCTGCACTGGATGCAATCATGCGTGATGAGGCGGCGGAAATATTCCTCAAAGTATGGAAACAGAACAGGTGCAGTACAATTCTTGTTACCCATAGCATTGATGAAGCCATCTATATCGGAAAAAAAATTGTCATAATGGGGAATTCTCCCGGAAGAATAAAAAGAATAATTGAAAACCCCCTTTACGGGGATGAAGACTATAAGGAACGAGATAATTACAAAGAAGTATACCACCTTATAAAAGAGGAAATAAGGGAGGTGGAGACGAGATGAAAAAAAACGGATGGATGTTTTTCCTTCAGGGATTTTTATTGTTCAATGTACTCTGGTTTTTCGCATCTATTTTTGTTCACTCATTGGCTTTGCCTTCGCCTTTAGAGGTTTACGCCAATTTCCCTAAAGTATTTGAAGCAGGCATTGCCATGCACTTTCTGGTAAGTTTTAAAAGGCTGATGGCAGGAATAATAATTTCGCTGGTGCTTGGCACAATCATAGGATTGATTATGGGAGAAAGCCAAAAGACCGATAAAATATTAAATCCACTTATATACTTTACCTATCCAATTCCAAAATTGGCATTGCTGCCAGTCATTATGATATTATTCGGGCTTGGAGATGGTTCTAAAGTGACCTTAATAGTTTTGATTACCATCTTCCCTGTAATAGTCGCGGTGAAAGACGGCGTTAAAAATATTGACAAGGAGCTTTATAATATATTGCAAAGCTTAGGTGCAAACAGGATGCAAAAGCTGACGCAAATAACACTCCCCGCCATCACGGCTGAAATTTTGACCAGTGTTAAAATATCTATTGGGACGGCTCTATCCGTTTTGTTCTTTGCGGAGAATTACGGGACGAAATTTGGACTTGGGTATTATATACAGGATTCATGGATGAGAATGGATTACATTTCCATGTTTGGGGGGATTTGCATACTGGCGACGCTTGGTTTTGTCCTGTTCGCTGCACTTGATAAAACCGCAGCACATTTTAACAGGAGCAATTAGCAGGTATAGATGGTATAAGCAGTTGAGTTGCAGTACCCGTTGAAAAAGCTCCCGCATTTTAGACAATAAAGGATCCATGCAATTGTTGGGGGTTCACAGGTAGAATAAAATGAAAGTAGAATAAAATAAAAAAACAGGCGAATATTAATAAAATAAATGCCTGTCTTTTTATTTGCAAAATATTGCAAAAGTATTAGAAACTTATACTGAATCAACGGACGAAAGTTCATTTCTATACCTTGTTTTACCCGAAGTCTTACCCGAAGCCTTACCCGAAGCCTTACCCGAAATATCTCTTTAAAAGACCTTCAAAAGCTTTTCCATGTCTGGCTTCATCTTTTGCCATTTCATGTACAGTATCATGTATAGCATCAAGATTTTGATCCTTCGCCATCTTGGCAAGTTCCTTTTTACCGATACAAGCTCCGTTTTCTGCCTGAACTCTCATTTCAAGATTCTTCTTGGTTGAATCAGTGACTACTTCACCTAAAATTTCAGCAAATTTAGCAGCATGTTCCGCTTCTTCCCAAGCTGCCTTTTCCCAATATAAGCCTATTTCAGGGTAACCTTCTCTGATTGCAACCCTTGACATCGCAAGGTACATGCCCACTTCAGTGCATTCTCCCATAAAATTTGCCTTTAATCCTTCTATTATTTCAGGATTCACGCCTTTAGCAATACCAACTACATGCTGATCAGCCCATTCCATTTTACCTTCTTCTGCCTTGATGAATTTCTCGCCTGGCACCTTGCACTGCGGGCATTGTGTTGGTGGCTCAGGGCCTTCATAAACATAACCGCATACTGAACAAATCCATTTCATAATAATAATCCTCCTGCTTTTCAATAAATTTTTCATCAATTATTTTTTGATATTAAATGTGACGCTCAATGGTTATAAACGCTTTATTTAATAATAAATTAATTATACCACCCTGGCCAAGGGGTAAACAATTATTAGCAAGAAAAAAGGAGAAATTTAAAAGAGGAAGTAGAAAAATCGGTAGCGAGTCCAAAACTCATAAATGGAAAATAAAAGTTCTTCAATCTAAAGGGAACATTCAGCGTTAAAACAGGAACCTGTATCACGAATTCCAGTGGGCATTTACGGATTCTTGGCGGGTATTCTGGAAAACATGAATGTTAAATATTTACAAATATATAAATAAATGGTAAAATGAGCAAAAGGAGGCGTTGAATATGCATAGATTAAAAAAAATGCTGTTAGAACAAATGGATTATGAAAGTATATTGCTGGAGAAGTTTGAAAATGAATTAAAAATAGTGCCACCGGGGAGTCTTAGCCTGAAAAAAGTAAAGGGCAAGTCTTATATTTATTATCAGAATAAAAAACTTGCTGTAAACCGTTTGCTTTCCCCAAAAAATAAGGATGATGCGTATTTGATTGAAAAAATAAGAAGTAAATTTTTCGTCAAAAGAAGCATTCACCAGTTAAGAAAAAATAATAAAATAATGGAAACATTGTTACGAAGTTTCGTGCCTTTCGATCCGGGAGAAATAAGAAATCAATTGGCGCCAGTGTATAAAGAAGTTCAAATTATTGAGTGGAAAAGTGATATGGAGTTGGCGTTGGAGAAATGGAAAGGGGAGAATAACAGTGAAAATTTTCTTTACCCTGAAGGGCTTAGGCATATCAGTTCAAAGGGGCAAAGAGTAAGGTCAAAGTCAGAAACTATCATAGCTGACTTACTGGACTATAAAAATATTTCATACAAGTATGAGGAGCCGTTAAACATAAAAGGGCAAAATTTTTTGCCGGATTTCACTATTTTGAGAACTTTTGATAATAGGATAATTTACTGGGAACATTTCGGTATGATTTATGATGCGGACTATAGAAAAAACATGGAAGCAAAACTTCTAGCATATGGAAATTCAGGCATTATTCCATGGGATAATTTAATAACAACTTTCGACAGCAATGAAGGAAATATTGACGTTTCAATAATAAGCGCAGTAATTGACAAGATGCTTCTGCTATAAAAAATGCTTTTGCTAAAGATAAATGCTTTTGCTAAAG
>JAENWH010000019.1 GCA_016650135.1 Peptostreptococcaceae bacterium | reverse complement strand
TGAAACCTATGAAAATCTGGAAGAATCTGCTGGTGCAGCAAAAACACTTGTTGAAGCAATCAATAAGGCGGAATTCACTGGAGAAGAAAAGAAAATTGCGGACGTTATACTGATGAAGAAAAAGCATCTTTCCAAGAAGACCATGTGGATGGTGGGCGGTGACGGATGGGCTTACGATATAGGGTACGGAGGTTTAGATCATGTATTCGCAATGGGAGAAGATGTAAATGTCCTGGTGCTTGATACTGAAGTTTACTCAAATACAGGCGGGCAGTCTTCTAAGGCTACTCCAGTAGGTGCGGTTGCTCAGTTCCAGGCAGCAGGTAAGAAGACAAGAAAGAAGGATTTAGGTCTTTTGATGATGTCTTATGACAATGTATATGTTGCGCAGTGTGCGATGGGGGCAAATCCTAACCAACTGCTTACGGCCTTGAAGGAAGCAGAGGAACACAAGGGACCATCAATTGTCATTGCTTATGCGCCATGCATCACGCATGGAATCAAGGCAGGAATGAATAATGCGCAGACAGAAATGAAGAATGCTGTAGAAGCCGGATACTGGAATTTGTACAGATATAATCCGGTTACAAATGTGTTTTCTTTGGATTCGAAAGAACCTGTTAAGGATTTTAAGAAATTTTTGAGAGGTGAAGTAAGATATTCGTCCCTTGAAATAACCTTCCCTGAAAATGCCGAGAAACTATTTGCCGTGGCAGAAAAAAATGCCAAAGAAAAACGTGAGTATTATAAGAAATTATCAAATGAGGTGTCAGAATGATTAAAAAATTTGAAGATGTTTTAAGAATTGCCAAGGAACGGGGACCGAAAACAGTTGCTGTAGCCTGTGCACAGGATAATGACGTATTGAAAGCTATTCATCATGCTTTTGAAAATGGAATTGTAAAGGCAATGCTGATTGGGGATGCGGAAAAAATTGAGAGCATCTGCAAAAGTGAAAATATTGACTGTTCGGATTATGAAGTAATCAATATCAAGGATCCGACAGAAGCTTGCTTAAAAGCAGTTGAACTGGTTTCAAGCGGGAAAGCCCAATTGTTAATGAAGGGTCTGGTTGATACGGGAGTTCTGTTAAAAGCGGTGCTGAATAAGGAAGTTGGATTGAGGACAGGAAATGTCCTTAGTCATGTAGCTGTATTTGATGTTCCCACCTATCATAAACTGATCATAGTCACAGATGCGGCAATGAACATAGCACCTGATCTGGAGACGAAAAAACAAATTCTTGAAAATGCACTGGTTGTTTCAAGAGCGCTGGATATAGAGAAAGCAAAAGTAGCTGTAATCGCTGCAAAAGAAAAAGTAAATCCAAAAATGCCTGCAACAGTTGATGCAGGTGAGCTGGTTAAAATGAATGAAGCGGGAGTAATAAAAGGTTGTCTAGTAGGAGGACCCTTTGCTTTAGACATTGCGGTTTCTTTAGAGGCAGCTAAAATTAAAGGCTTTGAACATCCTGTAGCAGGAGATGCTGACATCCTACTGTGCCCGACCATTGAAGCCGGGAATGTACTTTACAAGTCTTTGACCTTCCTTGCAAAAGCCGAGGGTGCTGGTGTAATCGTAGGGACTAAAGCACCGGTAATTTTAACTTCCAGAGCAGACAGTGAAGAAACAAAACTGAATTCAATTGCCTTAGGTGTCTTAATGGCAGCAAAACTGTAGGGAGAATGAAAATATGACAAAGAATAAAATTTTAGTAATCAATCCAGGATCAACATCAACAAAAATCGGCGTGTTTGACGATACTACAGAGGTTTTTGAAACAGTATTAAGACATCCGTCAGAAGAAATCAACAAATATATAAAGATTATTGATCAATATGATTTCAGAAAAAATGTTATTTTAGAAACCTTGGATGAACAGGGAATCGATTTATCTGAATTAACCGCAGTAGTCGGCAGAGGCGGGTTGCTGAAACCTATTGAAGGCGGAACTTATAAGGTTACACCACAAATGATTGAAGATTTAAAAACCGGATTATTGGGAGAGCATGCGTCAAATCTGGGCGGAATACTGGCTTTTGAAATTGCTTCAAAATTAAATATACCGTCGTTTATTGTTGATCCGGTTGTAGTCGATGAAATGCAGGATATAGCAAGAATTTCCGGTATGCCGGAACTCCCGAGAATAAGTATATTACACGCACTTAATCAAAAGGCAGTCGCCAGAAAAGCATCTCTGGAACTGGGTAAAAAATATGAACAGTTGAATTTTATTGTGGTTCATATGGGTGGAGGCATTTCTGTCGGGGCACACAAAAAAGGAAAAGTTGTTGACGTGAATAATGCACTGGATGGAGACGGACCTTTCTCACCTGAAAGAGCAGGCGGAGTTCCGGCTGGCGGATTAGCAGCAATGTGTTTTTCAGGGAAATATTCATTAGATGATATAAAAAAGAAACTTAAAGGCAAGGGTGGACTGGTAGCATATTTAAATACAAACGATGGAATAGAAGTAGAGAAAAGAATCGAGGCTGGAGATAAAGAAGCTGAGTTAATATATAAAGCGATGGCATATCAGATTTCTAAAGAAATAGGTGCGTGTGCAACTGTTTTGAAAGGGGAAGTGGATGCAATTATTTTGACTGGCGGAATTGCCTATGATAAGAAATTTATTTCATGGATCAGTGAGAATGTTAGATTTATTGCGAAAATAATCGTTTACCCGGGAGAAGATGAAATGAGCGCTTTGTCAAATGGTGCGCTGCGAGTATTAACCGGTGAAGAAGAGGCAAAAATTTATTAACTGATTTTCATTACATAAATAATATTTTCGCTTTCGACAATTATTTCTTTTCTTCCAAAAAAATGGAATTTGGGCGGTTGATTACCATCATATTATAATATTTGACCATATGATAATCTTCTTTGCTCAGTTTTAATACATTCATAAAATCTTCATTTTCTTCCAGAAGGACTTTGGAAATTAAGGTTTTTATTGAAATAGGCGCAAAAAAAGGTTTGCTCCCAAGTCCGGAAAGCATACCAATCGCAGGAGAGCCTGCATCCATAGGATTTAATATGCAAAGGTACATTCTTTCTGCCATATTTGTCTGATTGGTAAGATACATGTGTGTAATGGTATCATATGGTTTCATGGATCCTGTAAAAATATACTGGCATTTATCTGGTGCGTCAAAGGATTCCAAGCCATGATACATAATAACATGAATGTCGGAGGCATCTTCACGTGAGGGTGTGAGATGGATCAGTGCCCTGATGATTTTTTTTGTTCTACCGTCAAAGTAATAAAGATAATAGGTATGTTTATTGAAATAGGAGTTTTCAGGCAAAGCCTCCGGTTTGATATTTGGAGACCGGTAATCAATAAGATTTACAAATTCTATTTCAAGAGCATCTGCAATATCAAGCAGCGTTTCAATATCAATTGTTATCTTACCATTTTCATATTTCGACAGTGTTGCTTTGCTTTTATTGATGATTTTAGAAAATTGTTCGATGGTAAATCCTCTGCTTTTTCTACATTTTTTTATTCGTTGTCCAACGTGTTGAGAAATTGCACTCATAATGTTTTACTCCTGATTCTAAAGGATAACTACGTTCTGATTAAACAAAAACAAAGATACTTATATTATAATTTAAAACAAAAATATAGTCAACAATAAGTTTCGCGATAAGAAAACTACTATTTATAATAGTTTGTATATTTTAAGGTATAAAAAAATTATAGGAAAAGGAAGTGATGTAATTGGCTAAAGGAAAATTGATACTGAGAACCGACAGATGCAAAGGCTGCGAGCTATGTGTGGCAGCATGTCCAAAGAAAATACTAAAATTGGATGAAGTACTTGTTAACCATAAGGGCTATCATCCAATATCAATCACGAATGAGGATGAATGTACCGGATGCGCAAACTGTGCATTAGTGTGTCCTGATGGAGTTATTAACGTTTACAGAGTAGGAGAGTAAAAAGATGACTGAGAAGAAACTAATGAAGGGTAATGAAGCCTTCGCTAAAGCCGCTTTAAATGCAGGTTGCAGATATTACTTTGGTTACCCGATTACCCCACAGAACGAAATCCCGGAATATATGTCGAGAGAACTTGCAAAAGTAGGCGGAGCATTTATTCAGGCAGAAAGTGAATTGGCTGCAGTTAATATGGCTTACGGTGCAGCAGCAGCAGGTGGTCGAGTGATGATTTCATCCTCATCACCGGGAATTGCGCTTATGCAGGAGGGAATTTCACTGCTTGCTTCCGTGCAACTCCCTGTAGTTATACTTAATATTATGAGAGGCGGGCCTGGAATCGGTTCCATTCAGCCAGGACAGGCAGATTACAATCAGGTGACAAGAGGCGGAGGAAATGGCGACTATCATTGTATCGTTTATGCACCAAGTTCAATTCAGGAAACGATGGATATGATCACAAAAGCTTTTGATGTTGCAGATGAATACAGAAATCCTGTTATCATTGCTGCAGACGGTATGCTTGGACAGATGATGGAACCTGTTATTATACCTGAAGCAAAACCTGCGTTTACGGAGGAAGAAATTCCGGCAGCCAAGCCCTGGGCATTGACTGGACATAAGAATAAGAGAGAACGTATAGCCATTAACTCTGTGTGGCTGGAACAGGAGCTTCTTGAGGATTATATAAACGGTTATTGGCCTAAGTATATTAAGGCTGAAAAAGAGCTTGCGGATTATGAAGCAGTCCATCTTGAGGATGCTGAGACAGTATTTGTTGCCTTTGGTTCAACAGCAAGAGTAGTGCTTGAAGCAATGGATATTTTGGCTAAGGAAGGTATAAAAACCGGACTAATCAGGCCTAAAACATTATGGCCTTTCCCGAATGAAGCTTTCAGTAAAATCGGACCACAGACAAAACAAATTATATCTGTTGAATTATCTCAAGGCCAGATGATTCATGATGTTAAATATGCATTGGAAGGCAGACTGCCGGTTGCTCTCATTAATAGAGTCGGCGGAATGCTTATAGATCCAATTGAAGTGGCTGAAAGAACTAAGAAGATTTTGGAGGTGAAATAAGTGAAACCGGTATTTGAATATACAAAGGGAATGCGAGAAATGGAATTGCACTATTGTCCCGGATGTACACACGGAATTGCCCATCGTTTAATTATGGAAGTTTTAGAGGAAAGAGGAGATTTGGGGAATTGCATTGCAGTATCTCCAGTAGGATGTTCAATTGTAGCACATCATTATATGGATGTTGATATGATTGAAGCCGCACATGGAAGAGCACCTGCAACAGCGTCCGGTATAAAAAGAGTCCATCCGAATTCACCTGTATTTACCTATCAGGGAGATGGAGATCTTGCTTCCATAGGAACAGCAGAAATTGTTCATGCAGCACACAGAGGAGAAAAATTCTGTACATTCTTTATCAATAATGCTATTTATGGAATGACAGGCGGTCAAATGGCGCCTACAACGCTTATCGGACAAAAATCCACGACTTGTGTTGAAGGAAGAACGGTTGCTCAGGCAGGAATGCCACTTAGAATGGCCGAATTACTTGCAACGATAGATGGAGTTGTATTTGTCGAAAGAGTCGCTCTTTCGTCCCCGGCAGAGATAAGAAAAGCGAAAAAAGCGATTCATAAGGCATTTGAGATCCAGGAAAAGAAATTGGGATTTGCCTTTGTTGAATTTTTATCTACTTGCCCTACAAACTGGGGATTGAATCCTGTAGATTCAATCGAGTGGCTCAAGGAAAATATGATTCCTTATTATCCGCTTAAGCAGTTTAAGTGTCCTGAGGAGGTAAAATAAATGAGTGTAAAAAAAATATTTATTGCCGGATTCGGCGGACAAGGTGTGCTGCTGATTGGGCGAATGCTTGCTTATGCAGCCATGTATGAAGAAAAGGAAGTTACCTGGATGCCATCCTATGGTCCTGAAATGAGGGGTGGTACAGCTAACTGTACTGTCTGTATTTCCGAGGATCCCATTGCCTCTCCCCTTGCATCCACCTGTGATGTCCTGGTTGCCATGAATGGACCATCCCTTGATAAATTTGAGAGCATGCTTTTACCTGGCGGGGACTTGTTCATTAATTCCTCAATTGTTACTCAGAAGACAACAAGAAACGATATTAATGTGTATTATGTAGACTGCAACAAGATAGCTGAAGAACAGGTTGGAAACGCAAAAACAGCAAATATGGTTATGCTTGGCGCTATCATTCAAATCACAAACGTTGTGGAACTTGCCATTATGGAAAAAGTATTTGAAAAGGTAATGACAGGAGGAAAAGCGAAGCTTATTGCACTTAATATGAAGGCGCTTGAAGCCTGGACCAAATAAGGAAGAATTTTACTATGAAACGAATCACAATTATTACAGGTCATTATGGCAGTGGAAAGACCGAATTTGCTGTGAATATGGCCATAAATTTAAGAAAAGAGCATGATAAAGTTGCTTTGCTGGATATGGATATTGCCAATCCATATTTCAGAAGCAGAGAACGGCAGAAATATCTGGAAAACCTGGGAATTGTGGTACATCACAATTCCTATGGTTATGATATTACAGAAGATATGCCGGCAATTTCAGCCTCCCTAAAGGCACCTCTTGAAAACAAAGACTATCTGGCTGTTGTTGATGCGGGTGGGGATGACAGCGGAGCCAGAGTTCTGAATCAGTTTAAAAAGTATTTTATTACTGGTGATTCAACAATGCTTTGTGTAATAAATGCAAACAGACCTGAAACGGATCATCTGGATGGTGCGCTGGAACATATTGAGAAAATACAGGCAGAGACTGGTATCAAAATAGATGGTTTAATTAATAACACACACCTGATCAGGGAAACAACGCCATATGAAATTATTAAAGGATATAAGTTATGCAGACAGATTTCATATAAATTGGGTATTCCAATCATTTCCAACACTTGTATAGAAGAACTTTTAGATGAGTTGAAAGAGGTCATTCAAAAGGATGGCCTCACAGATTTCGAAGTTTATCCAATCAAGTTGTATATGCGGCCTACCTGGCTTGACAGATAAAGATCTAAGAATTTAAAGCGGTAGCAAAAAACATTTGAAATTTGTCGGTTTATGTGGTAAATTAAGATTAATAATATTTTAACAATCTCACTTTGTTCCTTTATAAAAGTATCAATTGCTGCTAGGAACACGCATTAAAAGGAGGATTATTTTCAGATGAAGACAGTATCGAACAATAAGCTTATTAAAGTAATGGTTAATGGAAGAGAACTGGAAGTTTATGATGAACTGACCATTCTTCAGGCTCTCATTCAGGAGGATGTGCATGTTCCACATCTTTGTTATGACATCAGGCTTGATCGAGCCAATGGAAACTGTGGATTATGTGTTGTTGAACTGGGTGAGGGCAAAGATAAGGTGGAAGTGAAATCTTGTCAGACACCTATTCAAGAAGGTATGATTATAAACACCAACACTCAGAAACTGAAAGATTACAGGAAAATCCGTTTGGAACAGCTTCTTTCAGATCATAATGCAGATTGTACCGCGCCATGTGTAGATACTTGCCCCGCTAACGTAGACATACAAAAGTACCTTAGACATGCACAAGCCGGAAATTTTGAGGATGCATTGAAAGTAATCAAGCAGTCAAATCCATTCCCATTGGTTTGCGGGCGTGTCTGCCCACATCCATGTGAAGCAGAATGCCGACGTAACCTGATAGATTCTCCAGTTGCCATAAATTATGTGAAGCGTTTTGTAGCTGATCTTGATATTAATGGACTAGATCCATATGTACCGAAGGTAAAGCCAGCCACTGGTAAGAAGATTGCAATTATCGGCGCAGGCCCTTCGGGACTTACAACTGCTTATTATAGCGCGATAAATGGACATGACGTTACAATATTTGAACGTCAGCCTCATGCCGGTGGAATGATGCGGTATGGCATACCTGAATATCGCCTGCCGAAGGCTACTCTTGACAAAGAAATTACACTGATAAGAAATCTAGGCGTGAAAATTATAACTGGAAAAGCCGTAGGTACACATATTATGCTTACAGATCTTCAAAAGGATTTCGATGCAGTTTATCTGGCAATTGGTTCCTGGGGTGCCACGCCAATTCAATTTGAGGGCGTATGGATGGGAATCCAGTATCTGGAACAGAATGCAAAGGGGATAGATACAAAGACCGGTAAGAATGTGGTTGTTATTGGTGGAGGAAATACGGCAATTGACTGTTCAAGAACAGCGTTAAGAAATGGTGCTAAGAAGGTTACAATCATCTATCGTAGAGGCCGTGACGAAATGCCGGCAGAACCTTACGAAATTGATGAAGCTCTTCAGGAAGGGGTTGAGATGATCTTCCTGATTTCTCCTGAAAAGATTGAAGTAAAAGATGATAAGAAACTTATACACTGCATCAAAATGCAGTTAGGTGAACCAGATCGTTCGGGAAGAAGAAGACCAATTCCAATAGACGGAAGTGAGATTATTATAGAAGCGGATACTGTAATCGGAGCAATTGGACAAAGTACGGATACCAGATTCTTATATAACGACTTGCCAGTAAGACTGAATAACTGGGGTGATGTGGATATTAACGGAAAAACCTTTGAAACTTCAGAAGCAAAAATATTTTCCGGGGGAGACTGTGTTACAGGCCCTGCAACAGTTATTCAAGCCATTTCGGCCGGCCGTCATGCTTCTGAGTCCATCGACTGTTTCTTGAACAAAGGCTATGTGAAGGAACACAGCACAGATTTCAGCTGCAGTAGAGGATCTCTTGAAGATTTGCCAAAGTGGGAATTTGAAGAGATGCCAAGAATGAAACGGGCAGTTATGCCATCTATTGATGCGGCAAACAGAAAGAAGAACTTTGTTGAAGTGGAACTTGGACTTTCTGAGAAAAAGGCATTGAAGGAGGCTGAACGTTGTCTTCAATGCGGATGCAAAGAAAGATATGGCTGTGATCTAAGAAGTGCGGCAAGTGAACATGAAATCGAGTTTAAAAATCCATCTCATGACCGTCCTTATTTCCCTATTATGGAGGATCACCCGTTCATTGTCAGGGATCATAATAAATGTATTTCTTGTGGGCGATGTATTGCAGCTTGTGCTGAAGTTGAAGGACCGGACATTCTGACTTTTTACATTAAAAATGGCCGTCAGCTTGTCGGTACAAAGAGCGGACTCCCACTTCAGGAAACGGACTGTATCAGTTGCGGTCATTGCGTGAATGCATGCCCTTGCGGAGCATTAAGATATAAGAGCGAAAAGAAAGATGTCTTCTGTGCCTTGAATGATCCTACAAAGACAGTTGTTGCCTTTGTGGCGCCTGCTGTGCGTGCAGCTGTCGCTTCTTATTATAAAATCCCAGCGGAGGAAGCTACGCCATTTATGTCGGGTATGCTGAAAAAGCTTGGTTTTGATAAAGTGTTTGACAACGCATTTGGTGCTGACTTGACAATTTTAGAAGAAACGACAGAATTCCTGACCCGTGTAACAACTGGAGGAGTTATGCCGCAGTTTACTTCCTGCTGTCCTGGATGGGTAAATCTTGTTGAAAGAAGATATCCGGAATTAATTCCGCATCTTTCAACCTGTAAATCACCGCAGATGATGATGGGTGCTACTCTTAAAAGTCATTATGCACAGTTAACAGGAATAGACAAAAAGGATTTATTTACGGTTTCCATCGTACCATGCATTGCAAAGAAGTATGAAGCAAGGAGACCCGAATTTGCACCGGATGGCGTTCCAGATGTAGATGCAGTTCTAAACTCGGGTGAGATGCTTGAGATGATGGAATTGAAGGGAATTGATGGATCAGATGTTGTTCCTCAGGAATATGATGAACCATATAAGATGGCTTCCGGAGCAGGTATACTATTCGGTAATTCGGGAGGAGTTGCTGAAGCAGCCTTGAGAATGGCAGTAGAGAAACTTTCAGGTGTACCATTGACAGATCATCTTGATTTTACTGAGATTAGAGGCTTCGATGGTGTTAAAGAAACAACCGTTGAGGCGAATGGCATAAAAGTCAGAGTCGCTGTAATAAGCGGAATAAACAATGCGGAACCTATTGTTCAGAAAATAGTGCGTGGAGAAGATGTAGGCTATGATCTGATTGAAATCATGGCATGCCCGGGCGGATGTATTTCAGGAGCCGGACATCCGGTACCAGAGAAAATAGATTCTCTTGAGAAGAGACAGAATGTAATAATTGAGATTGACAAGGGCTCTAAAATCCGTAAATCTCAGGACAATCTGGATGTGTTAAAGCTTTATAAGGATTTTTATGGGGAGCCAAACTCTCATCTTTCACATGAATTGTTGCATACTCATTATCATCAGGTGCCGGGAGATACCTTAGGCCAGAATATTCGTCGAAAGAGCGATTCCGCTTTCATTACAAGGGAGTTTGAAATCTGTATCTGCGACAAATGCGCGGCTAAAGGTTCAAAAAAGTTGTATGAGGTTACTCGGAACAAAATTAAGGACCAGAAAAAGGAATCTTTTGCAAGTATAAGAACGATTCATCTCAGAGAAACACATAATGGAGAAGGAATCTATGTAACCTTAGATGGTAAAAGAATAAATGCTTCTAAGTTGGACAATATTTACAGAACCATTAAAGGGAACAGCAATGCTGACAATATGTCAGAATAAGAAACAATAAAAGATAAAGGCATGAAACCGATAAATCCGGAATCATGCCTTTATCTTTTGTAAATTAATTTAAGAATAATTTTATTTTACTAAAACTCTGTTGTCGTATGCAGTTTGAAGTGCATCAATGAAGTATCCGTGAGCGTCATTGACTCTCATAGTAGCTCCAGAAACAACATCAGCCAATGATGCTTTTTCAGCAGCAGTCAGTGCATTGAATTTTGCAAGGTCTGCAGCATTGGTTGTAGTTGCTTTAATTGGTCCATATGAAGAAGTTCCATATTTTCCAAACCATGCTTTTACTTCAGCAACGGTCTTGCCTTTAAAGAAGTTCTGATAGAAATCCATCTGCTTGTACCATTCGTTTGCAGGATTCATACCATAAGTTTCACCACGCTGACGCTTTGTCAACCAGCCATTTACTTCGATTCCAGCGGAAGTGGCATCAATTTCCGGACCGTCTGATACTGCTAAAGTAGTGTGATCAGTCACTTTGTAACTTTCCATTCCAGGCCATCCTGAGAAATGAGGCATGGATGCACCGTCATAGTTTGGTGTTGAAATTTCGTAACCGTCCATGAATACATTCAGAATCTTTCCGTTTGCATCAAAAGTTGCTGAAGCCATCGCTACATTGAAGCTGTAGACAGCAAGCATGTCAGCACCTTCTTCAGGCCAGAATCCAGGTCCGTTTCTGAAACTTACGTCATAACCAAGTCCCTGATAAGTTTTTGCAGCAGCTGTTGGAGTTGTTCCTGGTGTAGGAGTAGCAGCAGCAGTTACATAAATTTTCTGGTTTACAAAGATCAGGTTACGGTTTGTTACCTGTGGGTTTAAGGACAGCAACTTATCTAAAGTCATGCTGAACTTAGCGGCAATCTTGCCCATTGTATCGCCACTTACCACAACGTATGTATTGGTTCCGGCAATTACAGGAGCAACGGTAGTTACTGGTGCAGGTTTTGGTGCTGGTGCTGGTGCTGGTGCTGGTGTTGCTGGTTCTACCCAAGGAATACTTGCGGCTGAAACTCCATCAACATTTTGAGATAACGTTGGCGCAAAAATAAAGCCAGTTATCACTAACAGAAAAACAAGGGAATGAACTAGAATTTTCTTCATATAGACTGCCTCCTTCAAAACTAAGTGGGTTTATCATGACTTTTTTCAAAGAAACTTTCCAAAACCCAAATGAGAAATAATTGAATGACTTAATTATAAAAGATTGACATTATTTAGTCAAGAGAAAAATCATACCTTTTAGATATACTTTGAATAAATAAAGGGTTAAAGTGATATATTGGGGTTAAGCAAATAAAGAACTATTGAATGAATGTGAATTTTGGTCTAAAATGAGAGAGAATAAGGGAAAAAAGCATAAAAATCTGAAAGGCAGAGGTTTTAACAGTTATGGTCATAAATGTTAACAAAAACTCGAAAACACCATTTCATTTACAGATTGCACTCCAGCTTAAAACTAAAATCATTCAGGGTGAAATAATGGATGGATTTCCTTTGCCATCTGAGCGTGAAATGGCCAAGATGATTGATGTCCATAGAAACACGGTAACGAAGGCTTACAATGAACTGAAGGCAGACGGTCTCGCCCTGTCTAGGCAGGGATTCGGTTACATGATCACTTATAAAGATGGAAATAATGAGATGGCCTCAAATAAACCTAAAAATGTTAACTGGCCGAATTTGATTAAAGATGAATATTTGGACGGTGAAAAAACTTTTGATGATCTTTTCTCTAAATCCTATGGACCGAAAAATATTTCATTTGCAGGGGGTATGGCCTCCCCGGATGTATATTCTAAAACAGATATTGTGGAAGTAATTTCTGAAATCATATTAGAAGGAAGGGAAAGTTCTTATTTTTATACCCCTTATCAGGGAGATTCAGGATTGAGACAACAACTTTCAGTTTTTATGAGAAGCAAGGGAGTTTTTATAAAAGCTTCAGAAATCCAGGTTTTTTCTGAAACGAATCAGGCCTTGGATTTTCTGGTAACACTTCTTTTGAATCCGGGGGATAAGGTAATCCTTGAAGAACCTGTGTCGCCTGATATTTACAGGCCGATTGAACTGGCCGGAGCTAAAATTATTACTGTACCTCTTGATGAAAACGGCATGATTTGCGAAAACCTTGAACCACTTCTTGAAAAACATAAACCAAAATTTATCTATGTCAATTCCAGCTATCATGACCCGACAGGTGTCATACTGTCACTGGATAGAAGAAAAAAACTGCTGGAGTTGTCTTATAAATACAGAGTCCCGATTATTGAGGATGATGCAGCATCGGAGATTTGCCTGGACGGACCCAAATTGCCTTCCATTAAATCTCTGGACCAGGGAAATAATGTAATCTACATTTATTCCTTTTCATTGACATTTATTCCCGGGATTGGCATCGCATTCCTGGCGGCACCGAAAAGTGTCATCAAAAGCATGAGCTATCTTGTTTCACTGAGACTAATCAGCCTGGACTGGATGTATCAGAAATTATTAAAACTTTATCTTTCAAAGGGAATTTATCAAAAGCGAATTCTGGAGTTCAATCTCGAGTATAGGAAAAAAAGAGATCTCATGTGCGTTTGGCTGGATAAATGGAAGCCCTTGGGTGTTTCTTACCGGATGCCTAATGGAGGCGTTTACATCTGGTGCAATCTGCCAGACTGTGTGAATATAAAAAAATTTACAAAAGATGCCGCGAGAGCAGGAATATCCTTTATACCTGGTGATATTTTTTCCCTGGGCAAAAGCAAAGGGCATAATCAAATAAGACTGAATTATTCATATCCTTCCTGTTCGCAGGTTGATGAGGGAATGGCTGAGCTCCATAAGTTGCTGATTTCAGCAGTTACCGATGCTGGCACATAAAATGATGCGATTGCTGGCACTTTATATGTAGCCCCAAAGTAGTATTGTTATTATTAAAAGAAGTATATTGTATTTTATTTATATTACGAAAAGGAGAAAATTATTATGGCTGTTAATCTAAAAGGTAGAAGTTTCCTGACATTAATGGACTTTACCCCTGAAGAAATACGTTACATGCTCGATTTGTCACATGACTTAAAGGCAAAGAAGAGAGTTGGAATTCATAACGAAGTGCTAGAAGGAAAGAACGTTGTGTTACTTTTTGAAAAAACATCTACGAGAACACGTTGTGCTTTTGAGGTTGCTTGTCTTGATGAAGGAGCACATGTAACCTTCCTTGACAGCTCAACTTCTCAAATTGGCAAGAAAGAATCTTTG
Organism: Peptostreptococcaceae bacterium; assembly: GCA_016650135.1. Next base: position 567 of record JAENWH010000019.1, on the reverse strand, counting down.
GAAGATTCGGCTAGAGTTCTTGGCCGTTTTTTCGACGGTATAGAATATAGAGGATATAAGCAGGAGGTTGTTGAGAATCTGGCAAAATATTCTGGCGTGCCGGTATGGAACGGATTGACAGATCTGGACCATCCAACTCAGATCTTAGCTGATATGATGACAATCGAGGAACATGTAGCAAAACCTTTAAAAAAAGTCAAAGTTGTTTTCTGTGGCGATATAAGAAATAACATGAGTTACGCATGGATGTATGGCTGTGCAAAGATGGGAATGCATTTTGTGGCTTACGGACCGGAAGAATTAATTGAACTGATTGACAAGGATGTTGTTGCAAGAGCAGAGGAAGTATGCATACAGACAGGCGGGAAAATAGAAATTTCAAGCAATCCTGATTGTGTTAAAGGAGCAGATGTACTTTATACGGACGTTTGGGCTTCTATGGGTGAAGAGGCAGAAATTCCAAATAGAGTTAAGCTCCTGACTCCTTATAAGGTAACAATGGAAATGGTCAAGGCAACTGGTAATGACGATGTTGTTTTCCTGCACTGCCTGCCTGCCTTCCATAAC
>JAENWH010000406.1 GCA_016650135.1 Peptostreptococcaceae bacterium | reverse complement strand
GCTGGAAGAAACAACGCTGACATCGATATCCCTATCAATTTTTGTAATGAACCTGTTCAAGGTTTCATTATGCCCATTTTTAAATTGGGCTCAAAAGTCGAAAATCAAAGTTATATTGCTGTTGAGGCAGCCTGAATTGAAGCTGAAATTCGCTTGAAGGGTTCTTAATCAGCAGACACTATATAGGTATGGTGATTTATTTAAAAGTTTTCCAATTCTTGTATTGCGTTGAAGAATGTTGCTCAGCAATATAATTTTGGCTTTACCTTTTTTTAGCAGAATGATTAGTATTATAGGCTTTTTCGATATATTTTATACTTGTCATTGGGATTGAATATTGTTTTAAAGTAGTATCATCTTTTTTAGTGATAATTAGAAAATTTGACACTATATCAATTTGATTTATGTTAGAAAATGTTTGACCATCTAGAAGTACTATATTCATACACTTTTGTTTGCAAAGAAGGCTTGAATAAGTTTCGCTGGATTGCATAAATAAAAGTGTTAAAGGAAAGAAAGAACAGATTATATAAAATGTAATCTCAAAAATATTTAATAGCGTAAGATTTAAAAGCGATTTTTCAGATGGAGAACAAAGAAATAATATAATTGTTGCTAAAAATGTGACTATTGTAGATATAAGAATACTGCTGGAATAGGTTAATTTAATTTTGAATTTCTCTTTAATTCTAGCTTTATGCTCTATTTCTGTTTTATTTTCAATTCTCATTTTGCGTTCTATTCTCATTTTGCTTTCTTTTCTCAAACCTAGAAAAAATAGCGGAGTATAGAAAACAAGATAAATTAACACACTAATAATTGAAACAGTTAGCATATAAGATAATAATGCAATATTAATATTAATAAATTTCATAGCGATGTTAATTAGTACAAAAATAAAAGGAAAAATAACAGTTATAATTAAAGAGTTATTATATGATTTAAAATCATCAAAGTTATAAAAAGTATAGTCTGCACAAATTTTTTGGTAAAGTTCATTTTCAAAATGGGGTTTAATAAATGGAGTATATAAAGTAGCCAATACAGCAAGTAAACCTAAAAAAATTTGAATATTCATAAGTTCCTCCAATGAGTGCAAATAAAAGTTATAATAATCAGTAATTTAATAATTATATTTATCAAAAAATCTTGTATCCCTAGTTGAATATTGACATGCATCACAAACCCATTTGGCTTTATCGTATTGCCTCATAGGTATAGGTACGGCAGAATTATTACTAAAACATTTAGGACATATTACTACTTCTGCACCATTTTTTTGCTTATGGTATGTAATGCCATCTCTTATCTCAGAACTATCTCTAATTTTAATAGCCTCTTTTAAAGCAATAACTTCATTTTCCAACCTTAATACTTTATCATTTTTAAGAGTTTTTTTTGTGAAATAAATGCCTAGGTAAAACAAAATAATACCTACCAAAATACCTACAACACCAATAGTGATATTGATTTGCGTTTCAGTCATATAATCAACTCCTTCCATGTGATACCTTTATTATATTGAATAAGTTATCCACAGGCAAGGGGAATATTTTAAGGGTAATAAAATAACAGTAGTTTATCTAAGAATTTTACCCATCCTAGTATTTCTTTGGATTATATTATTTAGTGGAGAAGATATTGAGTGTTGTTCAGTAATATAACTTTGGCTAAAATGCACATACCTTAGCTTTAAGTAATCTTGTTATTTGATTTGTATTATGTTAGAATAAATCAAAATCATAACCATTAAATATACAAAAATCTAAGCCGTACTTCCTAATATTCGTAGTGTAGGGGTCATGGGGGACTTTAGAACCTATGACTACACGGTGGGTATAAGAGCGGTAACCTCCGTTGACGGGATGACTAGCGACTGGGCACGTATTCCATACGATGTATTGGAGAAAATCAGTAATAGAATCGTCAATGAGGTAAAAGGTGTCAATAGAATCGTGTATGACATCACATCCAAACCGCCAAGTACGATTGATTGGAAATAGATTTAAAGTAGGACGAAATTATCCTTGCTATGAAAATTATAAATTCGAAGGATATAAAACTTATCAACATACATGAATCCGGTGCTGGTTATGTATTGAATAGAAAATGAAATTATATTGAACTTCCATCCCCAAAGAAAATTGGTTGGAAGTTTTTTTGAGTTATTTCTGAGGGTTTGTGTTTAATCCTCATGCCGGATCCGGCAAGGAATTTTACTCCGGATTATTCAGGCCGTCGGGAAGTTAACAATAAAGGACTGAAAGTAATGTCAAATAATCAAAATAAATGTTGATTATTTGAGTTACTTGTAATACAATATACCAAACACTTGTATTGCAAGTAAGCTGGAGGGAGATGGCGTAAGGTGGAG
>JAENWH010000424.1 GCA_016650135.1 Peptostreptococcaceae bacterium | reverse complement strand
TTTCATCCTGACGCCTGTGATTTTCTTCGTTGAGGCGGCTGTCACGGAAAATCTTTCCAAAACCTATGGGGTTACGGTAAAAGAAACAGCCCCTGCCACGGAAGACGCATACCAGTGGCTGGAAGGGGAACCGTTTTTTGCTCATGGGATGGGACAGGTAGATGGGCTCACTATAACAAACAGCCTGGAGGCATTTTTATTCAACTATCAGGAGGGATACCGGGTTTTTGAGGTGGATCTGACGACTACATCTGATGATGTTTTAGTTCTCCGCCATGAAAACTGGCGGTATATAGATATTGAAGAGGGAATACCCCAGTTGACAAATGAGCCGATGACTTACCAGGAATTCAGAGAATTGAAACCAGGCGGCACGTTGACTACCCTCTCTTTTGAAGACCTAGCCATGATTATGGACAGGTACCCTGATGTAAGAATTATTACCGACACAAAAAGCGAAGATCAGGAAACTGTAAAAAAGCAATTTGATCAGATGGTTGAAACGGTGAATGAAATTAATCCGGCACTGATAAAAAGAATAACCCCCCAATTCTACAGCGAGGATATGTACCGCCAGTTAAAAGACGGATATGGTTTTGAATCATACGTTTATACCCTTTATTTGAGTGATCTTGAAACGACAGGTATTGTTGAATTCATGAAAAAGAATCGTCTGAAGATATTGACGATTCCGGAAGAACGAGCGTCAGCAGGGTTCCTTTCTGATTTAGAGGCCAATGGAATTTATGCCGGTGTTCATACGGTTTATACAGGAGAACGATATAAGGAATTGAAGGACATGGGTGTGGATGCTTTCTATACCGACACATTTCACTTAGAGAATTAAATAGAATACGCAGCAGCAACAGCTTTTGGAGAAATAAAATGAAATCAGTATATGTTTTTTTAATCTTATCATCATTCTTTGTTCTGATTATTATCCGACTTTTATTTCTCGAGATAGTCAAAATGAGAAAGTTGAACAACATTAAAAAAGAGAAGAAGTATATAGCTCTTTATGGTGACCGGCTCTTATGCAATTTTTGTACCCATTGTAAAACGAGTGGCCAGCTGCCGTTTACCCATTCCATTTCAATCAATATCGCCCCTGAAACAAAAAAGCCTAAATATTGCGATTTAATACGTAAGCCACTGAAAAAAAAGCGTTTTCTGTTGTGCCAAATCAAGGTTCCTGCAAAAGCGATGAGAGAAAGAAGAAACCATGGGACAATGTTTGATTAAAAGAATTTCTTGAAATTTCAACCATTTAAGAATATACTGTATTAGTCATAATTTATATTTTTACAGGCAAAATAGTCATAATTTTGTTTAAAAAATAAAATATAAAAATCCAACAAATTATTTTAAATACGGAGGGATACATTTATGAGTGCAAGAACCAACTTTAGCCAGGCTGTACATGAACTGATGGGCAGAGCCACTGCTGAAACGGAAGATGACGAGGTTCTGTCGGATGATTTAATGAAAACCGAAGAACTGAATGCCAATGAAAAACGTGGCAGTCTCTTCAACGCATCTCCAAAAGCTTCCATAATAACTAAAATCGGCGAAACCACCACCATTGCAAAGGGTACTATTATGATTGGGGAGATTCGTTCCGAAGGCAATGTGAATATGAATGGTGACATTAAAGGAACAATTACCTCTACTGGAGACATTACTGTCTCAGGTAAAGTTCTGGGAAGCATCGACGGAAAAGATATCGAACTAAAGGGAGCCGCAGTTCAGGGAATCATCACTGCCACTGGAAACGTCAGCATTGATGAGTCTTCCGTACTTGTTGGCGATATCAATGCGTCAAGCCTGAATTTAACCGGAAGAGTAAAGGGAAATATTGTTGTTAAGAATGAGGCAACATTAAACGAAAATTCTATTCTGATTGGAGATGTCACTGCTAAGAGGGTTTCCATGCATCAGGCCAAAGTCCAGGGCAGAATAGATGTATCTCCAGAAGATGCAAATATTGAAATTGACCTTAAAAAAGAAATGTCATTTTAGCCATAGTAACATTTTTAAAGTAGGAGTATTCACGTGTATTTAGGGAGTATCAGGTTTTATAAACATCTTATTATAGTAGCACTAACATTGGTTATTGTAATACCAGTAACTTTTTCTGCTTTAGTTGGCGCCAAAAATATAAATTATCAGAGTACAATATATGAAATGAACGATAAGCTGCAAGCCTTTGAAGTGAAACCTGGCATAGAAGAGCTAAATTATCAAGCCCTGTATCCGGAAATGATA
>JAENWH010000522.1 GCA_016650135.1 Peptostreptococcaceae bacterium | reverse complement strand
CCCGAGAAGTATACCAGTAATTCAATCCAAAAGTATACCATTTTAATTAAATAAAAAGGGTGGTACTCTTCAGCTCGGGGTTCCGTGAGAACGTGGGGGTAAATTCCCCTGCGTGAACGAAGGGGTTTTACGGCGTTTTTTGATAAGCCGTTAGTTTATTTCATTCATAATTTGTGCTAAAGAAATGGCTAATGCGTCTCTTACATAGGTTTGAAGATTGTGTTTTACTTTGTCAATCTGTCCTTCAATTGAGATTGTATGAGGTTTTATATCTAAAGGTAAACTAGTAATGATATTATCCTTATTTCCTGTTCTCTTATAACCTTTAACTCTCTTCTGTGGAGTAATTGTATTAGGTTCGATAAATTCCAAGAAAGCACCAATTGCCATTGTGGTGTCGTCATATCCATAATGGTGCATTGAAATAATAATTTGATATTGTCTTTTTTCTGATAGTACTACAGATAGTTTAAACCAACCACGAGTTAAAGACCTATTGAAAAAATAGTCTTGTTCCTTGGCGTACTCAACAATTTGTTGAGTAAAATAGAAATATTTTGCTGAATCAGGTTTTGAAACTTCTAAATAAATACCAGCCGTTTCTTCTGGGATTTGCTGTCTTAACTCATTGTATACGTTTTCAATTATTTCGTTGCCATAATTAAAAATGAGAGTTCGGTTATCACTAATAGTTTTTGTTCTAGCTTCTTTAAGTGAATCTTTCCAATTATTTACTTTCAGTGAAAGAGCTGATGCGATATCTGTTATAGATGTCGTTGAGATAGTTTCTAGTTTTAGATTGAGTACAGTTTCAATGTTTCTTTTCTGAACTTCACTGAAAAATACCACTAATTCATTTGGTTTATTTGAATCAGCCAGTTCTAATGAGTCTATGTATCTTTTCTTTTCATTTCGTTTAACAGTAAAAGGGAATAATCCGTGTCTAATTAAAATTAAGCTTGCCATTAGCCTTGCTATTCGACCATTTCCATCTTGAAATGGATGGATAATTGAAAAAGCATGATGAAACCAAGCTGAAATAATTACTGGAGAAATTGATAATTCTTCCAATTCTGTGTAAATATTCAATAACTTATCAATTTCACTATCTACATGAAGGGGGGGGCAATAAACGAATTTTGTACCATCACTTCTTCTTGGATTATTTTCATTTACCTTAAATTTCCCTTTCAGTAAAGGAACTCGGACTTGTCTTCCCAAAGAATCAATCGCTTCAGAAAAGTCCTGATTTTTAGTTATTAACTGATGCAACTGCAAAATGAAGCTTTTGGAAATTGGTCGTTCATTTTTTACGATGTCAAAAATAAAATCAATTGCTTCAAAGTGGTCTGAAAGATAACCCATTAATTTTGAAGGTGAAATATTAGTATCTCCATGCTGAATATACGATTCAACAAATCCTTCTTTTATAAATGTTTCTGTAATACCTTCTTTTAAATCATACAATCTTTCAACAATTCCGGTTTCAATTGCATGCTGTCTTTTTAACCTATTTAGAAAGTCTTCGTACTTTTTTGACCCAGATTTAAGAATTTCTCTTTTTCTAAACCATGAGGGTAAAATGTCATCAAGTTTAGAAGTGTCTGTCTGTGTCCAACTTTCATCAAAATGAATAGGTTTCCATAAATTAATTTCAGTTTCCATATTGTTGATTTTTAT
>JAENWH010000371.1 GCA_016650135.1 Peptostreptococcaceae bacterium | reverse complement strand
TCATTGAGCATTTAGTAGACTGTGTCCTCAGTTTTACAGGGGAACGAAATCAGGAACTCAGAATTTTGAGGTCGATGAAAAACAGATTTGGCACAACCAGTGAAATTGGAGCTTTTGAAATGGAGGAAGCCGGATTGCTGGAAATAGATAATCTTTCGCGAAGTTTTTTAGAAGGCATGGAAGAAAGTGTTGAAGGCGCGGTGGCTACGGCTATATATGAGGGAACCAGACCTTTATTGCTTGAAGTGCAGGCATTGACCACTCCGACAAATATTGGCTTTGCAAGAAGAACGGCGGTGGGAGTAGAGCTTTCAAGATTAAATATGATATTGGCCGTACTTGAGAGAAAAACAGGAACATCTTTTATTAATACAGATGTGTATGTGAATATTGTGGGTGGTTTAAAACCAGAGGGGACTTCAATTGATCTGGCGGTGGCGCTGGCTATATATTCCTCTCAGCGGGGTATTGTTTGCCCTTCTAAAACCTTAGCTATTGGAGAAATCGGGCTGACAGGTGATCTGCGATCTGTTCAGAATATTGATAAAATCATTTGTGAAGCCTCCAGAATGGGCTTTGAAAGAGTAATCCTCCCGGAAAAAAACGCCGCTAAGTTTAGCGACGTTCCAAAAAACCTTAAAATGATAGGAGTTAAAAGTATTCGGGATGCGATAAGTAGTCTCTGAGCTTATTTTTTCAATTCAAACCAGAACATGCTTCCTTTGCCAAGCCGACTCTCGACGCCATAAGTGCCTGAATGCTGCTTAATGATTTCTTTCACAATGGATAAGCCTAATCCGCTCCCGGTTGTCGTTCTTAAATGATTTGTACTGGCTTTATAATATCTGTCCCAAATGCTGTCTAGTTCTTTTTTAGGTATTCCCATACCGTGATCCAAAACCTGGCAATGGATATAATCGGGTTTTTCAACAATTGTAATCATTACAGTTTTATCTTCACCACAATATTTCACGCCATTATTAATCAGGTTGGAGAAAACCTGCAGTATTTTAGCTCTGTCAGCATTGATTTTAATCGAAGAAGGCGCTTCGAAAATTATTTTATAACCTTCATTCTCAACAAGCAGATTATAGGAGTCTATTAATCCTTGAACAGCGGCTACCAAATCAAAGTTTGATTTTTCAATCGTAGCCACACCAGATTGCATTTTAGAAAGAGTAAGCATATCATTAACTAAAAGATTCAGCCTGTCTGCCTCGTCAATAATTATTTTGATATGTTCCTTTCTTTTCACTGGATTATCCCCTGAAAGATCCCGTATCATTTCAGCATAGGATTTGACCATTGTAAGGGGTGTTCTAAGATCATGGGATACATTGGCAATGAGATCTTTCTGTAATAAGTAGGTTTTTTCCAATTCTAAAGAGGTATATGTCAGCGTATCGGCTAAAGCAATAATTTCCGAATAATGTCCTCCCTGGAATTTAATCCTATAATTCCCTTTAGAAAGTTCCCTTGCCGAATTTGTGATACTTCTTATAGGCCGGGAAATCCTGTTAGACAAATAAAATGAAATGATAAAAGCTAAAAGCAGAGAAATCACTGTTACATAAAAAAGCTGATCTCTTAAAATCACGACGGTTGATTCAACAGGGAAAAGGGGCGCAAAAATATATAAAATAATGTCTGAACCATTTTCTCTGTGCAGAAAAGTCGCATACGCAAGCGTATTCGTGCCCGTAGCAGCTTCGGGGATAATCACTGAAGAACTAAAGCCGTTGCTATTTAAAAGTTCTTGTTTTACTACTTCCATTTCTTTTATATAACCGTAGGGTCTTCGGACGACATCATCAACCGGTGAAAAAACTATGGTGCCATCGGATGTTTCAATATGAATATACAGATCATTTGTGAATGAAACATTTCTAATGGTGTCAATAAAATCTTCCTGTCCGTACTGGGAGGCAATAACAGATGCCATTTTGGTGGTTTCGGATATTTTCATTGCCTGATAATAATTATTTAAAAAGAAAATCTGTAAAAACCATAAAACAATCATTAAAAAGGCAGCAAAAGAAATGAAATATGCCCAAAGTTTAAAAGTTATGCTTTTCCTGTCAAAATTAAACTTCAAATTTATATCCTACCCCTCTTAATGTGACAATGAAGTCTCTGTACTTGCCTAAATTATTTCGTAGATTTTTAATGTGTGTGTCAATTGTTCTGTCATCTCCAAAGAAGTCATATCCCCAGATATCTGATAACAGTTTATCTCGTGATAATGCGATATTTTTGTTTAGAGCCATATAAAACAATAATTCATATTCTTTTGGTGTGAGTTCGATTCTTTGGCCATCTACACTGACAACCCTTGCAATAATATCAATAACAAGTCCGTCAAAGACTAAAGCTTCGTTCGTTGACTGAATACCGGCTGAATGCCTGACTAAAATCGCGTTTATTCGAGCCATCAGTTCTTTCGGGCTAAAGGGTTTAACCATATAATCATCAATCCCAAGTTCAAAACCAAAAAGCTTGTCATATTCTTCTCCTCTGGCGGAAAGCATAATGATAGGTGTTGATTTTGTCTTCCGGATTTCTTTACAGGCTGAAAAACCATCCAGCCGGGGCATCATGA
>JAENWH010000372.1 GCA_016650135.1 Peptostreptococcaceae bacterium | reverse complement strand
GAAAGATTGGCAAAGGAAGCAGTACTAAAAGCTGCTGAACGGCATGCCGGGCAAATAAGATATATTTATGGGCCTTCTGGAAGAAGCACCTTAGCGGAAGGCAAAGATTTAACACTGGTGAAGTATATTGTTGGTACAGGCGGTGCATTGACGAGGCTCCCTAACAGAACCGGAATATTAAAAGAAATAGCAAAACATAACGAGACGGGTCTGCTGCTTTTCCCTGGAGAACACGCTGAAATATTGATAGATAATGATTATATTATGGCTTCATTAGGAGTTCTTTCAAAAAAATATAAAAATGCAGCAATTAAGTTACTGGAAAAAAGTTTGCAATTCAAATTCCCTGAAAAAAAAGGAAGTTTGCAGGGTAAAAAACCTAAATATGAAATTGAGCTGGAGCAGCTTGAGAAGGAAAAAATTGAGAAAGATAAATTTTACGAAGATCATATAAAAGAGACTCAATAAAAATGGGGAAACATTTAAACAATAGGCTGTGTCACAGTAAATAGTTGATTTTTGAGCGTTTTCAAATGGTTTGTATAGTGCATAATTAAAATGGTTACTATAATACATTTTCAAGAAACCTTTTTATGTTTTTTTGGATAAAATATTATAATTATCAAATTTGTTGTAATTTTGGACATTAACGTATAAAGATTTTTTGAAATTATACGTTAATAAAATTAATTGCATATAATTAGTATAAAAAAGAGCAGTGTGAATCGTTGATAATGAAGTGTTTTAATAAAAATTATACTAAATGCGATATTTGAATAAGAAAGCGTATAAAAACAAGACCGTTTTTATACGCTTTCTTATCAATTTTACCGTTGGAAGATAAATGTAAATAAATGGATTATCCTAAAACACTTGTTTCTGGTGAAAAACGTATAAACCGATAGTAAATATGAGAAACTTGAGGCGAATAGATGTATTTTTAAATATTCCATGCGATTATCAACCATACGCTGTGACAGAGCTAAACAATAAATAGGGGCTGCTGAACAAGCCGAAATTTTCTTAAAGATTTGTTCAGTACAGATGAAATCTGTAAAAGGCAGGCAAAAAACATAATAAAACCTGCTTTTCAGTCCCTAATTATCGGCGAACTGAACCAAAGGTGAACTTGAATAGTCAGGCACCTTTGCATGAAGTGCAAGCCTTTTTAGTAAAAATGTTGGAATTTATTCCAAAGAAACCTTGACCTCCATACCTGGCTTTAAATTAGAAGACTGTGGAATGAGAAGCTTGATTTTAAAGTTGGGTTTGCTTTTGTTTGCAGTAGTCTGCAATTCTCTAGGTGTATATTGACTTTTCGTATCGATATATTTAACTTTACAAGAGATGGTTTCACCATTCGCTTCTATATTGAGGGAATCGTTGTATTTGATATCACTGATTTTGCTTTCCGGAATGTAAAAAATAGCATAAAGTTCATCTAAAGAACCAATATCCGAGATATTATAGCCGGCAGAAACAATGCTACCCTTGCCATAATTTTTGCTTAAAATTGTACCGTCACAAGAGGCGATTACAGTATATTTTGCAAGATTTTCGTTCAATTGGCTTATTTGATTCTCAAGAATCGCTATGTCAATTTGTGCACTGCTCTGACCGGTTTGGCTTAATGTATTATTTAATTGGGCTAATGCAGCGGACTCTAAACTTGTGGCTGAAGCAAGTATGACTTTTAATTTCTCCAGTTCGCTGCTGGAAATTCCACCTTCTGCAAATAATTCCTTGGCATTAACATAGTCTTTTGAAGCCTTGCCTACAGCGATGGAAGCACTGTTATAATTGGCCTGAGCCGATAAATAGGCATTGGTTGCCTGACCGCCTTGACCTACAGTCACCTCGCCTAAAGCCAGTTTTTTCTTTTGAAGATTTAATTGCAATTGTGTAAGAGTATAGTTTAAATCGGTACTGTCAATTTGAGCAAGAATATCACCTTTTTTTACTGATTGGCCAAGAGTAATATCAGACTCGATGATTTTGCCCGAAACTTCAGCAATACTTGGAACAATTGTCGACTCCACTTCTCCCTTGTAGCTGGAATTGTCTGAATAAGTATAATATATAAAAATTGCGGTGAGTATGATAAGGATTAGAACAATTCTTATTATTATCGGCTTATGGTTTTTTTTAGTTATTTGACTTTTTGACTTTGATAAACCGGATGAATTATCCGACTTTGATAAATCGGAGTTTGGGTTTTGTTTTATTGTGTTTTCCATAATTCACTCTCCTATGTTGAATAATTGACAATTAAGCCTTAAATAATTTAATGCAAATGAATGCTGATAAACCCTGATAGCCGCTGATAAACGTAAAAACCCCATTAGAATTATATGTTTCTATATTTTTTAAGCAATTTTATATTGCCAAAAACAAAAGCAGTTGAGAAAGCCAATAAAACCAATATATCAATTAATACTGAATTAAAACCATTACCTCGAATCATTATTTCGTTCAATGCATCTGCTGAATAATATAGAGGCATAAACCGGCCTATAGCGTCCCATTCTGGAGAAAGCTGGAAAAGACCACAAAAGAAAATTTGAGGGACTACAACGATTGGTATAAACTGCAACATTTG
>JAENWH010000224.1 GCA_016650135.1 Peptostreptococcaceae bacterium | reverse complement strand
GGTGTAGTATTTACTTTTATGAATATCCTTTATGTTTATCTACAGGATAAATACTTTTTCCCAAAAACGTTTCATGACTACTACAGTTATAAACAAAATACAAATTTCCTTTTGCCGTCAAGACAAAGTTTTAAAAAGTGTTTACGGCATTATATGTAAGTTTGATCAGATTATAATATAGTATGGTGTATATAATCATTGAAGGTGAGGTGTTCGAAAGTTGAATTACAGACAGAAACTTAACAAAAATCAGCATCGGGAAATCTGGTATGAATACTGTAATTTTTTAGATCTCTCCATTGATGAATATATGACGATACAAAACAGACTTATGGAAGAGCAGATGCAGTTATGGCTTCCAAGCGGAATTGGCCAAAAGTTTGCAAAAGGTAAGAGCATTAATTCAATAGATGATTTTCGGAAACAGATTCCATTAACCACTTATATTGATTATGCTGATATATTAATTGGTAAAAAGAATGATATGTTGCCTGTTGAACCTGTGATATGGCTACAGACCACTTGGGAAGGCGGAAAACATCCTTTAAAAGTTGCCCCATACACTGCCGGGATGCTTGACATATTTAAAAATAATCTAATGACAATATCTACTTTAGCATCCAGTAACCAATATAAAAAAACAAAACTGCAAAATGGAGACAAGGTGCTGTTTGGGCTTGCTCCGCTTCCTTATGTAACGGGATTGTTTCCATTAGTTTTCGAAGAAGAAATAGATTTTGAATTTCTTCCGCCTATTAAAGATGCCCTGAATATGTCATTCGGTGAGCGTAATAAAATAGGTTTCTCTATGGGAATGGAACGTGGAATTGATGTCTTCTTTGGAATGAGTAGTGTAATTCATTACATAACTGAAAATTTTTCAAATATGCTTAAAAACGGTTCTTCCAGTCATTTATTTTCAAAAATATTAAGGATGTCACCTGTAATGATAGCCCGTTTTATAAAGGCAAAGTATGTTTGCAAAAAAGAAGGCCGGGCGATTAAACCTTCTGATTTGTTTAAACTAAAAGCGCTTGTATGCGCTGGAACCGACACTGCCTCCTACAAAGAATCTTTAAAAGAAGCCTGGGGAGTTGATCCATTGGAAGCTTTTGCAGGAACAGAGGTTTCGCTTTTAGGCACCGAAACCTTATTAAGAAATGGTATGGTTTTCTTTCCTGACAATTGCTTTTATGAATTTATTCCTGAAGAGGATGTATACAAAAATATGGATAATCCATCCTATGTTCCTCGCACGTTCCTGATGAACGAACTGATGCCAGGACATAATTATGAATTGGTGGTAACCGTTTTTAAAGGCGGTGCTTTTTCTAGATATAGAGTGGGAGACATGTTCAGATGTGTCAGCACAACAGGTGATCATTCTACCAGTCTTCCAAAACTGATTTCTCTGGATAGGGTTTCAGAGGTTATAGATATTGCAGGTTTTACGCGTATTACCGAAAATTCAATCAGCGATATAATAAGACTTTCGGGAATATCTATAAAGCATTGGGTTGCAAAAAAAGAATATGACAGTAAAAGAAGACCGTTTCTACATCTTTATATAGAGATGCCTCCCGATAATCTCCATTTAATAGCAGTCAACAAACAGCTCATTAAAGAACATTTGGAAGCTTATTTTAAGTACTTCGATACAGATTATAATGATTTGAAAAAAATGCTGGGAATAGAACCGCTTCAAATAGATCTTTTAAAGTGTGGAACCATTGATACATATTTTGAACGGACAGGGAAAACTGTACGCAGAATGAATCCGTCAGATTTCGAAATTTTTGACCTTTTGGAATTTGATTCGTATAAATGTGAAGTTAAAAAAAGGGAGGACTTTGATGTATAGCGCCATACCTTTTATTTGGGTTCAAATATTGGCGGTTACATGTTATAGTTTACTGATTATAGCATTACTTGCTGCAGAAAAAAACAAGGTAATTCGTTCATTTATTTACCTTCTGTTTTGTCTTGTTCTGTGGACAGGTGGATCAATGCTTATGCGACTTCAGGTATTCCCAAGTTATGCCTTTTGGTATGAGATTTCATTAATGGCATTATTTACCGCTCCTTTTTTAGCATATAATTTCTTGTATGAATTTGTTGGTGCAAAAGGAAGGTTAATTTGGAGTATTGCATTTGTCAGCACGGTAGTAATGCTGGTACTTTCGCACTTACAGTTGATTTTAAAAACACCAAACTTGGTCCAACTTTCAGATGGGCAATATGCCTTCGTTTATGAAATGACATGGACATTAATATTTCCATCAGTGATTTCTATTTTAATACTTGCTTGTAGTGTCTACACAGTAATAATCGGAATAAAAAAACTTGAAGTACCTTTTAGCAGTCTTAGGCCGATATTTATCGGATTCCCCATCATATTGCTCGGCAATATTGTATCGGTAATACCTGGGAATTTATTCCCGTTTGATACCTTAGCTGGAGTTATTAATGCAATCTTGATTTTTTATGCATTATATAGAAACAGACTGTTCCGTATGACTTTATTGGTTTCTAGGGGGGTTGTCCTTGTAGAAGCGATGATTTTAGGCTCCATATTAAGTGCTTATCAGATTGCCTACCTTGAAGCCTTTATTATTAAGAATATCCCACAGTTTGAAAAGAATGTAACTTTAATTATCGCCATTATATTTGCGGTATTCATTATGGGAAGTTACAGGATTATTAATATATTCTTAAACAGTTTGTTTTTAAAAGTGGAGCAACTGCAGAACCGCCGTTTAAAAGATTTCAGTATGGCAATCTCACACAGCTTGAATTTAAAGGAAATATTAGCTCTTCTGGTTTCGTTTATTGTGGAATCTGTAAATACTCAAAAAATATTTGTCTGCCTTCAAAATGTCGATAAAACTGGATATAATGTAATCTATACTGCGACGCCGCTGGATTCTAAGAATTTTTCCATTGCGATGGGCAATCCATGTATTGCATGGTTGAAAAATAATAAAAGATGTCTTTTGATGAAGGAGTTTAAACATTCAAATATTTATAAATCATTGCATGATTCTGAGAAAAGACTGTTTTCTGATTTGAATATCAATTGCATTGTTCCTTTAATAATGGGGGATGAGCTAATCGGATTAATACTGTTGAGCGGAAAGCAGAAAACTGACAATTACTCACTTGATGATATTATATTGCTGGAATCGGCGCAGGCTATTGTTTCAGTAGCAGTAAAAAATGCAAGCCTTTATGAGCAGGCTAAATATGACGCCTGTACTGATTCATTAACCGGCATTTTCAACAGGAAATCATTTATCAGTACGTTAGAGAATGAAGTTGAAAAATGTAAAGAAACTTCCCTAACACTTCTTATTTTAAATATTGATGATTTTAAATTATTTAACCAACTTTATGGTACGCTAAAAGGGGATATTGCACTAAAAAGCATAGCTGATATTATTAAAAACACGATTGGTACGAAGGCTACGGCCGGGCGTTACGGCAATAAGGAATTTGCAATCTGTATCCCTAATTATGATGTCATGCAAACGGTATCCTTGGCAGAGAACATTCAAGGACAGGTAAGTAAAATAGAAAATAACATGGAAGGTGTTTGTCTGAAAACTTTGACCTTAAGCGGCGGTATCTGTGCAATACCATATGGTGCAACCACAATGAAAGAGCTGCTTGAAAATACAGACATGGCAGTATACAATGCCAAACGAAGCGGTAAAAATAAAATTTGCGTATATTCAACGGGATGCACGACGATAAAGGATGGAGTATCTTTTTCAGAAGGTTCAACAGGAGATTATTCTGATTACGCGGCAACAATATATGCCTTGACAGCAGCAATTGACGCAAAAGATCACTACACCTTCAGCCATAGTCAGAATGTTGAAATGTATTCGACTGAACTTGCAAAAGCAGCAGGGATAAATGTTGAGCATGTTAAAATAATCAGGGAAGCAGCCCTCCTTCATGATATTGGAAAAATAGCAATCCCTGAAGCGCTTTTGGCAAAGACGGGAAAACTGACCAGAGATGAATATGTTGTTTTGAAAACACATGTGGAACACTCCATTTCAATAATAAGGCATTTGCCAAGTCTTGATTATGTAATACCATGTGTGGTAGCACATCATGAAAGATGGGATGGAAGGGGATATCCCAGAGGGATTTCAAAGGAAGATATTCCAATCGGGGCAAGATGCCTGGCAATTGCAGACTCATTTGATGCGATGATATCAGAGAGAGCCTATAAACCGGCATTTACTAAAGAATATGCCTGCCAGGAGATAGTAGATCAGGC
>JAENWH010000276.1 GCA_016650135.1 Peptostreptococcaceae bacterium | reverse complement strand
AACTGTCAGCCTGTTAAATCCCGGGACTTCATCAATTGCCACATGAGACATGATTCTTCCTGTATGAAGGCCGTTTTCCTTATTAACCAGAGGTTTTAAAACATCCTTTGTGTCAACCATGCCTTTCATAATAAAGTCGGCCTCTCCCCTTTTAATCAGGTCCACCGCAAATTTCGCGCATTCTTCATTTGAATCAGCCTGCACTATTTTATATTCACCTGGAATGCCCCCCAGCTCAGCGATTATGGACTTTATTTTTTCCGCATCACCAATTAAAACCGGTTTGATGATTCCCATTTTTTCCGCTTCAAGAACAGACTCTATTACATGAGTTTCCCCTGCTCCAACAACAGCAACTACACTCATTTTAGGTTTTGCTTTTACTTTCTCCAACATCTGATCAAAGGATTTATAGACCATAATTGCCTCCACGGCTGTTTCAAGCACTTGCCTCTATCCCTAAAAAGTGATTATTACAGTTTTATGTTTTTGATAATTTTATCAACACCCATATAGGGTTTTAATACTGTTGGGATAACAACTGAGCCGTCAGCCTGCTGATAATTTTCCAGAATGGCAGCGACTGTTCTTCCGACAGCGAGTCCGGAACCGTTTAAAGTATGGACAAATTCAGGCTTTCCTTTGGATTCTGGCCTAAACCTGATATTTGCTCTTCTTGCCTGGTAACTTTCAAAATTACTGCAGGATGAAATTTCAACATACTTGCCATAGCTAGGCATCCAAACCTCTATATCATAAGTCATTGCAGACGAGAACCCTAAATCTCCAGTACTAAGTTTTACAACCCTGTAAGGGATTTCAAGTCTTTTCAGCACTTCCTCGGCCGCCAAAAGCAGTGATTCCAATTCCTCATACGAATTTTCAGGCTTCACAAATTTGACAAGCTCAACCTTGTTGAACTGATGCTGCCTGATTAGCCCTCTGGTATCTCTTCCTGCTGAGCCTGCCTCTTTTCTGAAGCAAGGTGTGTAAGCCGTATAATACACAGGGAGTTCGGCCTCCTCTAAAATTTCATTCATTCTCAAATTTGTTACAGGAACCTCCGCCGTTGGCACTAGGAAGAAATCTTTTGCCGGAATATGAAACATATCATCTTCAAATTTAGGGAGCTGCCCTGTTCCTGTCATGGCATCTCTGTTTACCATAAAAGGCGGTAATATTTCTGTAAACCCATGCTCTTCTGTGTGCAAATTCAGCATAAAGTTAATCAGTGAACGCTCAAGTCTTGCGCCGAGACCTTTATATACCGTAAATCTGGCACCGGCAATTTTGGCTGCTCTTTCAAAATCAAGAATGTCCAAATCCTGTCCCACATCCCAATGCGCTTTATGTTCAAAGTCAAAAATTCTTGGTTGTCCCCACTTTCTGACTTCCAGGTTGTCATTTTCATCCTTGCCTACAGGAACTGTTGCCTGCGGAATATTCGGTATATATAGTAGAGTGTTTTTAATTTCTTCCTCCACTGCTCCCACTTCACTGTCCAGCTTCTTTATTGCATCTGAAAGCTGTTTCATCTCACTCATTAAGACTGTTGTATCCATCCCTTGTTTTTTCAGAACAGGGATTTCCTTTGAATCTACATTTTGTCTGTTCTTCATTTGTTCAACGGTTGCCAGCAGGCTTCTACGCTTTTCATCTAATTGAAGAATGTTCTCAATGCCAAAGGAACCTTGACCTCTTGATTCAATAGCTTTTTTTACATCTTCATATTCTTCTCTTATTTTTTTAATATCTAACATCATTGTCTCCTATAACAAATTCTTTTTATAATTGTAATATAATTTTGACAGATTTGATGCTTTTTCCTGCATTTCAATTTGAAGATTGGATGCAAGGTCATATTCCTCATCGTCTAATGCCGTTATTATTCTTGAAAGCAGGCACTTTTCCTCAATTGTGTTCTGCCCTAGATACACTCTCAGATTATGTATTTGACCCCAATTCATCATATCAAAATCTGTGCACTCATCTTCATCATGGGCTCGTTTGCACTCTCTGACCAGATCCATTGTTTCAGGAATTATCCTGTTATGCAATTCAGTCGTCCATTGAGCCATAGTAGCTTCCTTGTAGGAGTCCAGCGTCAACTTGTCTATTGCTCCATTCTCTAGAAATATACCTAGTTTCTTAGGATACTTATCAAATGCAGAAATATTTTCCCAAACAGTATTTGGCGGGTGGCCAAACAGTTTGTCCCTTTCTTCTGGTGTATACTCCTCAAAAACATCTTTTTCACTTCTATATTCTCTATCCTTTTCAAGATAAAAATCTTCCTGCCCATAAGCTTTTGATAAAGATGCCAACAATTCCTGCGTTGTTTTTTTCGCTTCCAATGCCGCCTTTATTCCATCCATCATCGCTATGTAACAAGTCGCGATGGTCAGATATGTATTGCTCTTCGGGTTGGGAGATCTCATTTCAAATCTGGTTGAAAGTGGATTGTGTGCATCTCGAACCAGTCCTACCAGAACGGTTCTGTTTCTTGAAGGGGATTTTACGCTATGGCCTATTGAGGTAACAATACAAACTGGTGCCTCATAGCCGGGTTTCAATCTATTTATTGAGTCATTAGTGTTACTAATGAAAGGATTTACTATTTCATAATTTTTAAGGATTCCCATCAAAGCACCAAACCCTATTGGATTCAGAAACTCTTTTTCCATGTCTTTTGCTGCAAACAGGCTTATTACTTTTCCATTCTTAAGTTTTGCAGCAATGCCCATATGGGTATGCTCTCCATTTCCTGCGACGCCTTCTATAGGTTTGGCAGTAAAACTCACATCAAGACCATGAAGCCTGAAGATATCCTTCACAATATATTTAACCTGTTTTTCATTGTCTGCGGCCTGTATGGCATTGGAATACTTCCAGTCTATTTCAAGTTGCTCCATTACATGGTCATACTCACCGGAATTCCCCAGCTTTGCTTTGATACCACCTACTTCTTTATGACCCATTTCAACTTCTAAACCATATTGGTCTAATAAGATAAGGGATTTTTCAAGTGCGGTTCTAACAGGCCCTACTGTTCTCTTCCAGTATTGCTCTTTTAATATTTGCGCCGTCGATAGCTGTTCTCTATCCGCTTTATGATCAGGCGTTTTAACCCAAAACTCCAATTCTGTCGCACAGGTCAGAATAATTTCTTCTATATCCTCTGCTTTGTCTATGTCTATGTATTTTAATACATAAGGATTCTCTTTTATTAATTCTATTAATTCAGATTTTGCATTTTTTACAGCCTCTTTTAGAATAAACCTGGAACCCACCTCCATGGTGTCATTATGCACCAGGGAAGATGGGATTCTAAGTGTTCCAACTGGAAATCCAGTACTAATATCTTTATTTGCAAAATTATAGTCTATATACCAGTTCACATCTGTATCCGGTATAATATCGACTTTTGCATTATTCAAATCTGCAATTACAGGAAGCACTACGCTAGAGCCATCTGTCTGGACACCTTGTCCTAAAAACTTTTCTATATTATCAAGGAAAAGTTTAACGGGTATTTTTTCGTCAGTGTCCTGCCCTCCAATATCTATTCCTACCAGCGAGACAAACTTGACCTCTGTATGTTTCATAAGGGTTGCTTTGATCTCTTCTGCAGAATGACTATCAGCGGGTATATTAAATAACATTTTTCCAAAATCTAACTCTAGCATAGTACTTTT
>JAENWH010000168.1 GCA_016650135.1 Peptostreptococcaceae bacterium | reverse complement strand
TTCTTTGGCGTTGATCCAGTGGCAAGCCCCAGTACTATATTTTTCCCATCGGATTGCTTTTTATTAATCAAACCGGCAATCTCTTTTGCTACTTGAGTAGACGCTTCCAAAGCACTGGAATGAACCGTTAATGGCACTTTTCCATATGAAATGTGCGTACTATTTAGACTGATATAAGACATGGGATTCAGAAATTTTTTATCCATGAAATATCTAATTTTGCTTTTCTAAAACATCACTTTATTGCTTAATATCAAATACTCTCAATACATCTTTCAACTCTTTTTCTTTCATAAAAAACATTGGACGTGTGCATCTTGATATCTTTTAAAAATTCAATTATTTTAAAGCTGAAGCATCATAATTAAGCACTTCGAAGGGTTTTAGCTCGAAAGTTATGATTTTACCTGCTTCAGCATTTATTTTAGGTTTGGCTGAATCAACTTTCCAGGGACTTTCGAGTACATATTTTGTTGCAGCACGATCTGGTAGTTCAAAAGCTGTTGCAATATCAATACGAAAGGTTGCAGATTTTTCCGAGGGGTTCCTTAACGTGAGGACGCCTTTGTTGTTGTTCCATGCTGCCCAACCATATACTTCTCCTTTTCCTGGATCGCCACCAATCCAATGGGTATCTTCGAATATTGCTTTGTTTGCTCTCGACCACAAAACAGATTCAGCAAGGATATCCCAGTCTTCGGAATTGAGCAGGTCCCAGCTGATATACAATTCCTGAATGCCAGTACCACTGCCAAAATAGGAATGTATCTCGTTACGGATGTCTTCAGTATCATAATTCATTTCACCTGGTTCGCCATGTTTGGCGATACAAATTCCATGGAGCATGATCGAATTTAGTGGAAATAATGGTGCTTTTGAAACTATATTATTGTAGGTCATCGCATCTCGATAGGTGATCCATTGCTCGCGTTTTGTTCCTTCACCCGCAAAACCCGTATCACCACTTCCGCGCCAGATTGAATTGCTGTACCACAGGAAAAAGGGCGACGGCCACGTGCCTACCGTCATATTAATAAACAGCTCTGGACTGGCAGCTCTTAACTCTCCTGTGAGACGAAAAAGAGCATCAATATCTTTTTCAAATTTATTGGCATTAAGTCCATTTGCAGCGCCAATCCCATCAAACTTGAAATAAGTAGCACCATTTTGTCTTATCCGGTTCATACAAACTTCTTTAAATCGGGAATAGTAATTTGGTCCCGCCAATGAGAAACCATTTTCATTTGTTTCGAATCCCTGTGTTTTGCCATATTTTAATCGCTCTGCTTTTTCCGGATTGTAGCCACCCCAGGGAGAAATCCACATTCCAATACTCGATTTATACTTCTTTGCTTCGGAAGTTAACCGATCGAAACCGTTAGGAAATCCACTGTTGAATTGCCATAAGGAAGAATTGTTGTCCCAGCCATCATCGAAAACAAATCCTGACAAGACAACTCCACGTTTAACAGTCAAGCTATCACCAATATGCTGAATGACATTAAGGCATTTCTTTTCATCGAGTTTTAACTTACTATACGATATATCGAACCACGAATTGTAATGCAGATACTGCACATACGGATGTGCCCGCTCGCGCTCTGTGTAATAAAGGAATCCGCGTCTCATCTGATTTTTCGGAACAACCCCCATGGTGATTGTACTCGTAAATAGTTCATTATTTGTAAGTCCACTGTAGCGGGGAAGTCGGAATTTTATGTTGTCAACATTCCCATTTTCCTGCAAGGATATTTTTGTCATTGGATTTTCAGATGCGAAAAAATAATTACCGAACGTTACTGGTGATCCATCAACGGTGCCGGCTGATGCTTTCCCGGGAGTTTGCACCTCAAAATAATATTCAGAGACATTTAAATCAGACCGTTTAGTTGAAAAAACAAATTGTTGTTGCACATAGTTGGACCCATTCCGAAGGACTGCCGTCCATTGCACATTTAATTTTCCGTCAAATGAAGTTAATGTGGTTTTGACAGCCTTACCTCCCAAGGTCTGTGACAACCGAACAGATTCTTTGTCGGGTATCAGCTTGTACTCTTCAGTGGCTGAAGTAATTTTGAAATCAGAACTTTTCAGTATTTTTCCATCTACGATCAAATAAAAAAGTTCAGTTCCTGACAGATCAATATCCGTGTTTTCAGAAACATCGGAGAGCTTATCAGAAACAAGTTTATCTTCGATTATTTTCCATGATTGTTTTAACACATTGTTTTGTAACGTAATCTTTTTAGCATCTAAAACCAATTCTGCTTTACCGGGTTCTTTACCGGGATAGTTGACCGCAAATGATGATAAACCCGTAGCGATAATAAGCAGAAGAATTAGTGAAATCTTTTTCATATTTTTTTGTTTTAATATATTTTTTCAAAATAGATTAGTTGATCGAGTGGCCCATTTTATTGGTTAGTCCTGCCACCTTCTAATATTTTTCCATCAAATGATTTCTCCATTCCCCTTCAGGAAGTTTAACATTTCGGGTTGTTTCCCCTTTTTCAAGAATAGGAGCCACCAATAGTTTATCACCCAGCATAAATTGATCGATCACAGCTTCAAATCCTTGACCAAGAAATTCAAATTCCATACTCTTCATAATGGAATGATGAGTGTATTTCCATTTCTTGAAGTTTATTTGTTAGTCATACTGATTTTATTTAGTTCAAATTATTATTTTGAATATCATCTAGCTTACTTCTTGAAAGGTTAAGAATGCTAATTCATTCATAGCTTTAGTATTTTAGATTATGTTAATATTTGAATTTGTCATTAATAAATTACGTCCAAACTTTTACAACTTCATCGATATTTTCATTTCGTTTTGTTCATAAAAAAAGTTCACTGAATTCAATTTTAATAAACTTTCTTTTACTCCATTAAAGGATACTATCCCAGAGGTTTTTATGCACTGTTTTGCCACTAAACATTGAATATCAAACATTTATAACGATACTTAACGAAGCATTTTTATCAGCAGCTCAAAATATTTGCAGCCTTTAATTTTACTTGTTTATAATTTCACTTTCGTATCTCCTCCTTTATCAAGCAGAATATCAACTTCTTGATTTGTTTTCCATGAACCTCTGGTAAAATCTGGTATATCAACAGCACTTGAACGATGGGCTACCGACCATTCACTTAAAGGCGCGATTGAACTCCATAAGGCTGCATCATATACATCCTCGTCAAGTGGCAAACCATTACGAAGACAATCTATCGTTCTCCAGTCCATCAGGAAGTCCATACCCCCGTGACCACCAACCTCTTTGGCCAATTCACCAACTTTTTTTACTATGGAGGGTTGGTATTTTTCGCCCAGCGATTTTACTTCCTGTTCAGACAGCCAATCTTCACCACCGTTAGAAATACGCCCCGGAGATGGATATTTCAGGGCAGTACCTTTTGTTCCAACGATTTTGTGAATCCGGGAATAAATATTTGGTGAGGAAACATCATGCTGTATCATAATGGTTCTTCCCTTGTATGTGCGGATTGAAGAGGTATTCATGTTCCCCCGGTAGTTTTCATTTACAAAAGGTTTAAAAAAATCATCTTTGGCGGCAAGTTCTTTTGCCTTTTCACTCATTATAAAATCGTTACTGGAAGTTGATGTCATGTAATCCAATTTATCACCCCGGTTGATGTTCATTATTTGGCATACCGGGCCCAAGCCATGTGTCGGGTACAAATTCCCGTTTCGCCTGTCGTTTTCCTTCAATCGCCACATCTCCCAATATCCCTTCTTGTCAAAATTAAGGTTCAGTAAATTATGAATATAAGAGCCTTCGCCATGTACTATTTCACCAAAGAAGCCCTGTCGTGCCATGTTCAACGTGAGTAGCTCAAAGAAGTCATAGCAACAGTTTTCCATCATCATGCAATGCTTACGTGTCCGTTCTGATGTATCAACCAATTGCCAACATTCGTCTATTGTAACGGCCGCCGGAACTTCAATGCATACATGCTTGCCATGCTCCATAGCATATACGGCCATCGGGGTATGCATATCCCAGGGAGTAGCAATGAATACCAAATCGATGTCATCTCGGTCGCATAGTTTCTTCCATTCATCTTCATTTCCGGTATAGATGGCAGGGTTATGACCGATACCTTCAATACTTTTTTGGGCATTGTTGGCAAATTCAGGACGTATATCGCACAATGCTTTAATTTCAACGCCCTCCAGTTTCGTCATATTGTTCAAATGAGTTGGCCCTCTCATACCTAGTCCAATAAAGCCAACCCGGACTGTATCAAGTTTAGGGGCAGCATAACCACTCATATTAAATCTCTGAGTTCCTGGTGCCTGAGAATCATGTATGTTAGGGTTTAATCCGGCAGTATTGCCAAATAAATGTGAACCGACCAGGCTAAATCCGGTAAGCCCGGCTATTTTCAAAAAGTCTCTGCGATTGTTTTTCATTTTTATTGTTTTAATATTAGTTTACATTCACGGTTAAAAGTTATTTCCTGAATATTTTAGCTGAGTTTTATAACTTAAAGAATATCTTCTTTCGATACAACCAGAAACATAAATACCATTCAACCACAAATATTGCAAGTGCACCAATAATCAGAATTGCCGCTTGTGGTATGCCAATTGGCGATATAACACCATTTACAATCGTATTGATATATTCATAGAGCCATCGACTTACCACGATTTCAAAGAAGAGATAAATGAAAATAGAGTTCATCCCAACAATAGTAAAAAAAGGAAGAAATCGGTTATGTTTCATTACATCAATCCAAAAATAAAGGAATGCTAATGCGAGTAAACAATACCCGCCGGAAACAAGGGTAAAAGAAGAAGTAGCTATTCTTTTAATAATAGGGGTAATTCCCGCAATGTCCAGTCCATAACCTACCAACAAAGCAAGTACTCCAAGAATAATTATAGGAGTAATTTTGCTTTTGTTATCGGCCCTTGTAAGCAACCATTTTCCGGCGACTAAACCCCATATAGTGTGTGCA
>JAENWH010000169.1 GCA_016650135.1 Peptostreptococcaceae bacterium | reverse complement strand
GGTGCTGTAAAGCAAAATGCCGCCAGGTTTTACATAATTTGATGATGCTGACAGAATTTCTATTTGTTTTCTTGGCAAACTGTCAATTTCGCTGGATTCCTTCTTATACTTAATTTCAGGCTTTCTCCTGATGACGCCTAACCCGGAACAAGGTGCATCTACAATTACCCGATCCGCTTTTTCAACCAGTGCCGAATCCACCCTTGTTGCGTCCCATGTTCTGATATCAACGATGTTCAAGCCAAGTCTTTCAGCTTCTGATAAGGCAATATTCAATTTTCTTTTATAGATGTCCTGAGCTAATATCCTGCCGTCATTCCCCATTTTTTCGGCTATTGCAAGGGTTTTTCCCCCTGGTGCAGCACAAACATCAATGATGAATTCTCCAGGTTGAGGATCCAGCTTAGAAATGGCAATCATAGAGCTTTCATCCTGAATGGAATAAAGTCCGCTCTTATATAATTCCCCTTCAAGCAGTCTGCTTCCTTTAACCTTTAAGGCATTTTCACAAAGCTTGCTGTACTCAACTTCAATCTCCTTTAGCCCTAATCTTTTGGCTAGATTGTCTCTTGATATCTTAAGAGTATTTACCCTGACAACTAACTCAGGTGTTTTGTTGCCTGCAGCAAGCATTTCCTCGACAAAATCAGTATTGAACTGATCCAACCATAGTTCTATAATCCAAGGTTCGTAAGAATATTTTATTGACAAATATTTAATTTCATCTACATGTCTGTCTGGAAGCTTTGCTCCATAAGGATTTTTAATATAGGATCTTAAAACACCATTAATAAATCCTTCTCTTCCCTTGGCGAATTTCTTTGCTAAATTTACGCTTTCATTTACAGCCGCATATTCAGGGACCGAATCCATATGCCCAATTTGATATACACCCATTCTAAGAATAATCAAATCACTTGCCTTTATCTTTTCAATGCCATTGGCAACAAAATGATCAATTATATTATCAAGAAACAGTTTATTCTCAAGTACTCCGTATACCAGTTCTCTTACAAAGGCAGGAGAATCTGGTTTCCCACATATGATATGGTGATTCAATGAAATGTTTGAATAGGATTTTTTTAATTCAACATCCATCAATGTATAATAAGCAGTTTTTCTATTTGCATCCATACTTAATTACGCCCCCTAATTACTAATATCCTTAACAGATTTGCCACAGCTACAGCTAATGCTGCAATGTAAGTCATCGCAGCTGCAGAAAGTACTTTTTTTGAACTTGTTCTTTCCTCTTCATGAATTATTTCCAGACGCATCAATTCTGAAACTGCCAGTTTACTGGCATTAAATTCAACGGGCAGTGTAACTGCATGAAAGATTACAACACCAACAAATAAGAATATACCTATATTAAAAAGCATATTTCCTCCAGAATAATATCCTGCGCTGGTGATCACTATACCGATAATCAGTAATGGCCACGAAAGATTTGATGCAACAGAGACAGCTGGGGCTATCGTATTTCTAATTTTCAATGCAGCATATCCCTTCTCATCCTGAATGGCATGCCCCGCTTCATGAGCTGCAATGCTTACAGATGCAATTGAAGGATCATTATATACATTTTTCGAAAGCCTCATGACTTTTTTTCTTGGATCATAGTGATCTGAAAGTTTGCCCTGAGTTATTTCAATGGGAACCTCTTCAAGCCCATTGCTGTCCAAAATTCTTCTCGCTGCCTGCGCCCCGGTAATTCCATTTCTGTTTCGAACCCCAGCATATCTTTTATATGCTGACTTCACTTTTGCTTGTGCGAAAAAAGCAAATATCATTGCAGGTATCAGTATTATAAATGTTGGATCGAACATCCCAAAATACATAATAATTCTCCTTTCATATATCTCTTCATTTTACCCTAATTTAGCAAATAATTCAACATGATGACCTTTAATAAAATCTTCAACAGACATTCTTTTTTTATTGGGTTCTTGTATTTCTGTAATTAATAAGGTTCCACCACCTGCCGACACCTGGATTCCCTGTTTGGAAAACCCGGTTATGGTTCCGGTTTCTTTTGAATTTCTCTCGTGAAGTACCTCTACATGAAATATTTTCAGGATTTCTCCTTTATAAATTGTATACGTCCCTGGAGAAGGATTCAACCCTCTTACCAGCCTTTCAATTGAACCTGGATCCTTTGAAAAATCAATCAGTCCATCCTTTTTAAAAAGCATCGGGGCATAGGTTACTTTTGATTCATCCTGCTTGACTGGTTTAATAATTTCCTTTTCAAAATCTTCCAGACAATCCATCAGGAGCTCCGCTCCCATCAAAGAAAGTTCATCATGCAGCCGGGAAAATGTTTTTTCTCCAATTTCCGTTTCTGCAATGGCAATCATATCACCCGTATCAAGCCCCTCGGCCATTTTCATCAGGGTAATACCCGTTTTCAGTTCCCCATTAATGATTGCTCTTTGGATCGGTGCAGCTCCTCTGTATTTTGGCAGAAGCGAACCATGTATATTTATACAGCCAAGCCTGGGAATCATCAATATATCTTTTGGCAATATTTGTCCATAGGCGACTGCAACAATCAAATCAGGCTTGTAATTATTCAGCAAATCGAAAACCTCCTGATTGCCCCTTATCTTTTCTGGCTGAAAAATAGGGATATTTAATTCAATGGCTTTCTCTTTCACTGCTGTAAATTGAATTTTTTTACCCCTACCCTTTGCTTTGTCAGGCTGTGTGAATACATATCCCACTTCATGCCTGCTTTTCGCCAGCATTTCAAGGGTGGGCACCGCAAAAACAGGAGTTCCCATGAAAATTATTTTCATTCGTCTTCTCCCGCTTTTCTCAAATCTGTTGCCTTGTCAATAAATAAAACTCCCTCCAGATGATCAAACTCATGGCATATTGCGACAGCCTTCAGATCTGTGGCTTCACAAATCAATTCTTTTCCGTATCTGTCCAACCCTTTCACCTTGATTCTTTCTGGTCTCTCCACTTTTCCAAAAATACCTGGAACGCTCAAACAGCCTTCTTCACCAATAAAAGTACCTTCCATCTCTATTATTTTGGGGTTGATAATTTCAAAGACATCCCCCTCTTCAGCCTCAACAACAAACATTCTTCTGAGAATTCCCACCTGAGGGGCGGCTATTCCTACGCCATCACTCTCTCGCATGGTCTCCAGCATATCATCAAGTATCATTCTTATTCTATCATCAACAACTGTCACTTCTCTGCTTCTTTTTCGCAATACACTATCGCCTTCAACCATAATATTTCTCAATCCCATTTATTCCATCCTCCATAGCCTTTATCATTACATTAAACTATATGGATTAATGTCTATTCCAATAGTATAATCTTTTTTTATTTTTTCGAGTACGTTTATATACTCTTTTCTGCTGCCTCTTTTTGCCTTTATAATAATATGATAACGAAATAATTTCCCATGTTTATTTATAATTGCTGGATGTGGCTTGAAAATTATATAGTTGTTTTTTCTGCCCAGGGCTTCCACTAACCTGTCATAAATTGAACCGGCAACCTCCAGCCCCTCTTTTTCATCTTCATTATTTATTATTATTTGAACGATATCAACATATGGCGGGTATCCAAGCCCATTGCGTATTGCTTTCTCCATTTGGTAAAATCCTTCATAATCCTGGTTTGCCCCGTGAATAATGGCATAATGTTCAGGATTATAGGTTTGTATGACTACTTTGCCTTCTGAATCCCCTCTGCCTGTTCTGCCTGCGGCCTGAGTAATCAGTTGAAAGGCTCTTTCCGCAGATTTAAAGTCGGGAATATTCAGTGCAACATCCGCCGCAATGATTCCAACTAAGCCGACATTATGGAAATCCAGTCCTTTCGCAACTATTTGCGTTCCTACCAGTATTTTTGTCTTATTTTTCCTGAAATCATTTAAAATATTGTTTAGGCTTCCCTTTTGTTTCATAGTGTCAAAATCCAGCCTTGCCACAGGATACTCAGAGAATATTTCCTGCACATACTCCTCCACCTTTTCAGTTCCTGTTCCAAAATGTTTTATATATTTCCCCTGACAATTCGGGCATTTTTTAGGAAGTTCCTTCTTATATCCGCAGTAATGACATAATACTTCTCCTTTGTCTTTGTGGTACGTCATGGATATCCCGCATTCAGGGCATTTCATCACGTAACCGCATTCACGGCAAGAAACAAATGTGGAGTAGCCCCTTCTGTTTAAAAAAAGTATAATCTGCTTGCCTTCCTCCAGAATTTCTCTCATTTCCTGATAAAGTCTTCTGCTCAGAATGGAAGTGTTTCCGTTTTTCAATTCATCCCGCATATCCACGACTTCAACCTTTGGCAGCCTGTTTTTATTGTATCTTTCCTTTAATGAAATTTTTTCATAAATATTTTCTTCAGCCCGGATGGATGAAACAATTGAGGGCGTCGCACTCCCAAGGATTAAAGTACTTTTATGTATTTTCCCTCTTTTCAATGCCACTTCCACAGTGTCATATTTAGGACTCATATCTGATTTATAGGTAGCTTCATGCTCTTCATCCAATATAATCACACCAATATTTTCTAATGGCGCAAATACAGCTGATCTTGCTCCAATGACAATTTTAACCTTGCCTTCTCTGATTCTGGCCCATTCATCAAATCTTTCACCCAGTGACAGTTTGCTGTGAAGCACTGCGATGTTTTCAGCTCCAAACCTTCCGATAAACCGCTCGATAATTTGTTTTGTAAGAGAAATTTCCGGAACAAGCATGATGGCATTCTGATGATCTGCAATTACCCTGGCAATTGTTTGCATATATACCTCTGTCTTGCCGCTGCTGGTAACCCCATGTAGCAGAAATATCTGCTGTTTCCCTTTTCCTAAAGTTGAAAAAATACGCGATAAGACGACATTTTGTTCATCAGTAAGAGAAGTAATGATCATTTCTTCTCCAATTGTTTCTTTATGCGGGTTTCTCTCTTTCCCTCGTTTTGATTTTGTTCC
>JAENWH010000441.1 GCA_016650135.1 Peptostreptococcaceae bacterium | reverse complement strand
TTTTGTCAGCCAAAAAGACTTTTTCTCTATATCCGTCCTTTAATGCCTTGCCGACAACGACCTCGCTGTTCCCATCGTGGTACATATAAGCGGTGTCAACATAATTCACGCCATTGTCAATAGCTTTTCGGATCATGGCAATCGCCTGGGTTTCATCAATTTTACCGTCTGAAAGGACTGGGAATCTCATCGTTCCGACACCAAGCAGGGAAAATTCTCTGTCGATTTTCTTAAATTTTCTGTATTCCATTATTATTCTCCTTTATTTTATAATTATTCTTGTCTAATCTCCGGCAAGATATTAGTAATTTTAAAAGCGGGTTTAACTATCTATAAATTTATTATATAATTAATTCATAGAAATTGGAAGGGAAAGTGAATATGATTAACAGTAAGTTGGATGTTTTTTTGGAGGAAACCCTTTTTTATCAGGATTTGCCTGGGCTGGCGGTAGGCATTTCCATTGGTGAAACGAGTATAAACGAGTATAAAGGTTTGAATTACAAAAGCACCGTCGGCTATAAGGATTACATTACAAAAGAAAAATTAAAACCAGAGCATATCTTTCATATGGCTTCCGTAACAAAGCTTTTTGTTGGCACTGCGATCATGCAGCTCATTGAGGCAGGTAAAATAAACTTGGAAACGAAGGCAATAGAAGTATTACCCTGGCTAATTATTGAGGATCCAAGACATCTGGAAATCCGGGTGAAGGATTTGCTTTCTCACACGGCAGGGCTCGGCGATGTACAGGATTACGGTTGGGATAAGCCGGAGTTTGATGCCGGGGCGCTAAGAAGGTATATCGAATCTGCGGAAGTCAGTAAAACAAGGATGCTTTGGGAACCAGGGACTGGCAAGTTTCAATATAGTAATACAGGTTACGAAATGCTGGGGGTAATCATTTCACAGGTTTCGGGGGTGTCTTTTGAAGAATATGTGGCGAAAAATATTTTTGCGCCATTGGGCATGAACAACTCCAGATTGCTTACATTTGAACGTGCGAACGGAAGTCTGAAATTAGAGGATTTGGCTAAAGTCGGAATGGCGATGCCACATATAAAGGATCAAAAAAAACATATAATACATGAACCGTTTTATCCTTATAACCGGGCGCACGGGCCAAGTTCAACCTTGACGACGAACTTAGGGGACATGGAAATATGGGCTAAAGCACATTTGAATAAAA
This sequence comes from Peptostreptococcaceae bacterium, assembly GCA_016650135.1. The sequence continues at coordinate 964 of JAENWH010000441.1, read as the reverse complement.
CTTTTCTGAAGTCAGAATCCTATGATGAAATATGGCATAAAGAGGCGGCAGTTCCCAATAACGGGGAATTCATAGGGCTTAGCTGGTTCATCAGAGAACAAAATGGATATACCTTGTATGGACACGAGGGTAATGATGACGGTTTCCGGGCAAGCTTCTGGATCTGCCCGGTCCTTGATTTACATATTGTCGTGGCTTCAAATATTACAAAAGCACCTGTCAAAAAAATAAATAAGTCAGTATTTAATCTACTGACTAAGAATATATAACCTTAAAATGAATGATGAAATATCATATGATTATTCAAAAAACCGGGTAAGGATTTTTCCGAACCAGGTTAAAAATTATTCTAAAGTAGGTTAAATATTATTCGAATTTAATGAAATCTAAAAACTCTTCAAAATCATCAAAATCGCTGTTAACAAACTCATAAAGAACAGGTTCTTTAAATTCATATTTTCCTGTTTCCATCAGATAATTGTTTAATGCGGTTTTCTTGAGATCGTTTTCAAGAGTTCGAATCCCTTGCTTTGTATATGATGCGATGATTAACTGCCCATAATCTGTAACATAAAACAAGCCGTAAACATCTTCATTTAAGCGGTAATCTTTTTTGTTTACATGTGCATTATTTTTATTGAAGGCAAGATACAGTTTCCCATTTTCGTGAGTGGTAACCATTGCTCTTTCAGTGGCTTCCGCCATTAATTCATCGAAATTTTCCGGATCAAATGTTATTTCATATAAGGTGACAAATTCTGGTCTTGATAGTAAAAGTCCTGCTTCGGGAGGGCTTATACGAAGGGTGGTTTTCTTTGCATATGAAACAACCTTAAAATTTTCAATGGAAAGTTCTGTGAAAAGCAAATCATAACGACCTTCTTCTTCAATTAAGGATTCGCAGCTGTAAATGCTGATATTACCGCCCTTAACCTTTTTGATAGAATTTTTGCATAAGGTGGAC
>JAENWH010000127.1 GCA_016650135.1 Peptostreptococcaceae bacterium | reverse complement strand
TCTGGAAAAGAAACGGGAGAGTCTCTCGCTCTCTGAGCTTGACCTTCTAGCAACGGTTACCGAGTATACCGCCCTGTGTGTGCTCAGGGGCTTGGAGCGTTTCGCCAAAACCATGCCAGAGCGCCTTGTCGTCAGTGGGGGTGGCAGTCATAACATGACCTTGCTTTCTGCTCTCAGGCGTCTCCTGCAAGATACTGAGGTGCTGACCCAGGAAGACCTTGGCTTTAACAGTGACAGCAAGGAGGCTGTTGCCTTTGCTATTCTTGCAAATGAGGCAGTTTGTGGCAGGACCAACACCCTTGTTGGGGCTACTGGAGCTAGGCACCCGGTGGTGATGGGTAAGATTCTCTTGTGATTGAAAAATATTTTCATGTTAGTATTTTATATTTGTAAAATTTTTTGTTGCTCTATCCTCATTTCTATGTCTATAATGGAGTGGAGCTACTCACTCATCCTGCTCGCTTGTGTACGTGCTTTGAGTGACTGATCGTACGGAATACCACAATGCGGTTTTTCACATACAAAAGGAGGGGTCTATGAAGAAACCCCTATTGGTTTCTCTGTTGGTTTTAACTGTGACTATTTTTGTATATATAAATATAAGGAATTAGGGAGAAAATATGGACTATAAAAAAATTATGGCTGTAGGTGGACACATCGGTGATATGGAATTGACTGCCGGTGGAGTTCTGGCAACCTGTGCTGCTCAGGGGGGAGAGATAATGACTGTTGCTCTTACTGCTGGTGAACGCGGTTGTCCTCCAACAATGTCTGAAACTGAATATCGAAAACAAAAAATAAATGAAGCGGAAATTTTTGCCGGAATGATGAATGGCCGGGCAGTTGTTTTTGATACTCCTGATGGAGAATTAGAAAAAACAGAAGAAAATGTACTGCATCTGGCACGTCTCATACGTGAATTCAAGCCTGAACTCATTATTACCCATTGGAGCAGTAGCCTCCATAAAGACCATATCAATTGTCATCATATTACAAAGGATGCTAGTTTTTTTGCCGGTTTAGCGCCATACAAAATGGATGATTTACCAAGCCATAATGCAGATGATCTCTGGTATGCGGAAAATTGGGAGGACCCCACGGGATTCGTTCCCTATATTTATACCGATGTCACTCTGGGATATGAAGTCTGGCGGAAAGCCATTGAAAAACACTGGTTTGTAACAGGAAGCAAAGATTTTCCATACTTGCGTTATTATGACCATCTGCAGGTTGTCCGGGGGTGTCTGATCCGCAAAGATCGTGCTCAAGCTTTCGCTATCGATGAAATGAAGAAGATAAAATATGTCTAATGAGCTAAAAATAATGAAGAATAGTAATAGCTTTTCCCTGGAATTTAAAAAGTATAAATACATATATCTTTTGTTATTGCCTATGGTTCTCTATTTAATTCTCTTTAAATACAAACCTATGTATGGATTAATCCTGTCGTTTAAGAAATTCAATTTTTCATTGGGAATATTTAAAAGTCATTTTATTGGTTTTGACAATTTTAGAGATGTTTTTCGAAATCCTATGTTTTGGACAGCTTTTAAAAATACTTTAATTATTTCTTTCATGCAGCTCCTTATCTCTTTTCCCATACCTATTGTAATAGCCTTACTTATAAATGAGGTTAGAAACAATAAACAAAAGCGTATATTACAGACAATTTACACTTTTCCACATTTTCTATCGTGGATAATAATCAGCGGTATGCTGCTGAATTTTTTTGGAAGTGGTGGTGTTTTAAATGTCATCCTTTCCGGTCTCGGATTAGAAAAGATCAGCATCCTTACAAACAAAGATACATTCAGAATCTTTCTTGTGCTAACGGAATCATGGAAAGAAGCGGGTTGGGGAACAATTATTTATCTGGCTGCAATTTCAGGTATTGATCCTCAACTTTATGAGGCGGCGGAACTGGACGGAGCCGGTAGATGGGGCAAGATGCGCCATATAACATTTGCCTCTATTCTCTCAACAATCATAGTCCTATTTATTTTAAAACTCGGAACCATCATGCAGGCTGGAGGAGCAGGTTTTAATCAGATTGTCAACCTGTATAATCCTGTTGTCTATGATGTTGCTGACATAATCGATACTTTTATTTACAGACGTACTTTTGACGGAGGAATAACTTATGGAGTATCTACAGCAGTCGGGCTTTTTAAATCGCTAATCAATTTCATTCTTCTTTTCTCGGGAAATATGGCAATCAGAAAAATGACAAATGGTGAAAGGGGGATGTTCTGATGATTAAAAAGAATAGATTTTCTTTATTCAGCATAGTTAACAATTTTTTTCTGGTGATTTATGCAATATTAGTTATATACCCGATTTATTACACTTTTTTAATATCAATTTCTGATTACAGTATAGCATCAGAAGTTGTATTTTTTACAACTAAAATTGACTTATCAGCTTACAAAGCTGTTTTTGGAGATTCGCGCTTTGTGCGATCATTTATCAATTCTATGATTGTAACCACTGTCGGTCTTATTTTGAATCTGCTGATAACTTCATGTTCTGCATACAGCTTATCCGTTAAAGGGTGGAAAGGTAAAAATATTGTTTACCTCTTCGTATTAATTCCTCTGTTTTTTTCAGGAGGATTAATACCTTACTACTTGAACATACGAGACTTACATTTGATCAATTCTCTTTGGGTAATGATTCTGCCGACAATGTTAAACTTATTTTTTCTATTCATTCTGATCAACTTTTTCAAAGCACTTCCCGCGAGTTTAGCTGAATCAGCAAATCTGGATGGCGCTAATGATATTGTTATTCTTTTCAGAATCATCTTACCCATATCAAAACCGGCTCTTGTGGCGATAGGACTCTTTTATGCGGTAGAACGATGGAATGAATGGTGGCATGCTTTGTTATTCATCAATGATTCGGCTAAATACCCGTTACAGCTTATGTTGCGGGAAATGATCATGAATATCTCTATGTATCTAAACAATCAGGCGAGTAGTGCTTTGGCTCAATCTCTCAACAAGGTTTACGCACCAAGTTTGAAAATGGCAACAGTGATGGTTGCAACTGTTCCGATTATGCTGGTTTTTCCCTTCCTGCAAAAACATTTTGCAAAAGGAATCATGATTGGTTCTATTAAAGGCTAAATACAGCGAGTTTTGTTGTATAAGAGCTTCGGCTCAATATATTTATTTCCAATATGGAGGAGAATTTTAATGAAAAAGGATCTATTATTACTAGTTTTGACTGCATTAATAGCAGTAAGCCCCCTGATCGGTTCCGGTCAGCAAGAGGATCCTGGCGGAGAAAGAATGGAAATATCCATTGGTTTTTTTAAATCGGATATCAATTACTTTGATGACCCGGAGGATAAAGTTCTTCAGCATATAGAAGAAAAATTCAATGTGGATTTTGTACTCATGCCGGTAACCTGGGGTAATTTTACAGAGAAATACACTTTATGGGCAGCTTCAGGTGAACTTCCTGATTACTTTGCTCATGCCATAACCTCATTGCCTCAATATAATGATTGGGTGGAACAGGGGATAGTTAAAGCTCTTCCGGCAGATCTCTCCAGGTATCCCAATATTGCCGATATCGTTGATAGTCCAAAATATGAAGGATTTAAAAGAGACGGACTATCCTATATGATCCCGCGAAGTAATGATACATCTAAAGGGGAGGGCGGTGCTGCTCAATATGCTATGCTCGTACGGAAAGACTGGATGGAAAACCTGGGGATAGATGCTCCCGAAAGTCATGCTGAGTTTCTGGATATGCTGAAAGCCTTTACCTATAATGATCCTGATGGAGATGGTAAAAACAACACTCTGGGAGTTATTCCGCGAGAAACAAATTGGGGAATGGAGACAATTTTCTTTCCTTTTAATCCCATGTCTGTTGCTGGCGGTTATTGGGAAAAAAACAATAATAAATGGATTCCATCATTATTCTCGGATAAAAACCTACCGGGATATATTGCTCTAAACGAACTGCATAAAGCCGGTGTAGTTGATGTTGATTATGTCTCCATGCAATCTACTCAGGAACCGGTAGACAGATTCGTTCAGGGTAAAGTCGGTGTTTTACTGACTCAGGCCCTGCCGAATGCTGTTGAAATTATCAACAATACCTGGCAGAAGTTTAACCCCGGATCTGACATGTTTGAATCCGTTACCTTTCTGGACACATATCCATGGGCTTCACCTGATGGGAAACGGTATCATTTTAATCAGGTAGGTTTCTGGTCGGAAAACTATTTTTCTTCATCAGTTTCTGATGAAAAACAGAAAAAAATACTGGAAATAGCTGATTATCTATTAAGTGATGAAGGTAAAGATTACTGGTTGTATGGTATCGAGGGTGAAACCTATAAACGAGAGGGAGATAAAATTATCGATCTCCGGGAGATAATTGAGGGAACTCCTGTAGCTGTTGAAAGAATTTATCCAAGCACTTCATATTTTTCAAGAATGGTTTCCTGGGGAATGGAGACTTTGGACTGGGACCATCCTCTTCTTCGTGATAGATATGGAGATAAAATTATGGATCTGTGTAACGGTTACATGAGTAATCTTTTAGCTAATACTGAACCTATGGTTGTTAACTATGGAGTGGATTACATCATGACACCTATGCGTGGCAAAATCACTCCACCATCAATGGCGATGATTTCCTTTTCTGATGATCCGGTTGCAGCCTGGGAAAAAGAATTGAGAAAAGCAGAAAGTGCTGGTCTGGATGAATGGATTTCTGAAGTTAATGTTGAAACCAATAAGCTGGGATATTAAATTAAGATAATTTATATAGGGAAACGGTATGCTGTAACTTGTATACCGTTTCATTTCAGAGAGGATAAATATGATACAATATAGAAGTTTACAACATAACGATGTTGCCGGAATAATAGAAGGCTGGAATCAGAATATATGGTGTGATCCGCTCACTGAAACAAGATTTAAAAATCTCATTCTCTGTGATCCCAACTTTGATCCCGAAGGCCTGATCATAGCAGAAGAGAATGGTGAAATTCTTGGTGCTCTCTATGCATTGAGACGAAGAGTCCCAATGTTTGGAACAGAACTGGAATCAGATTCCGGATGGATAACCTGGTTCTTTGTAAAAGATCAGGCTCAACGCAAAGGAATAGGATCGCAGCTGCTTCAAAAAGCTCTGCTATTTCTCAAAAAAAATAAGATAAAAACTGTATATTTTGCTTCATATGCACCTAACTATATTGTTCCGGGACTGGATAAAAATGCATATCCTGAAGCTTATTCTTTTTTAATGAAAAATGGTTTTCAGAAAGATTATGAAGCGGTTGCCATGGACAGAAATATTGTAAACTACAACTATCCTGAAGAGGTTAAAGAAATTAAGAAGCAGCGTGAATCGGAAGGATATTCTTTTGAAGTTGTCACTAAAGACGCGATTCCCTCAGCATCCTGGTTTGCTCATGAAAAATTCAATGAAGACTGGGGACGGGCTATCAGAGAGGGGCTTGTTCGCAATGTAAATGAAGAACAGATTATAATTGCACGAAATCCCGAAAAAGAAATAATAGGTTTTACAATGTTTGGCGGATACGAAGGGATTCGCGAACGTTTCGGACCTTTTGGAGTCGATGAAAATCTGCGCGGTCTGGGAATTGGAAAAATACTACTACATGAATGTCTTTTCAAGCAAAAACAGGTGGGAGTTCACAATTCATGGTTCCTCTGGACTGGTGAGGAAAGTGCTGCAGGTTTTCTTTACAGGAAATACGGTTTTGAAATTACCCGACGTTTTGAAATCATGTACAGAACAGTAAACTAAGGAGAACCGATGGTAATCTTAGGTAACGAACAGGTCGAACTGATGGATAATCTACTTTTAAATAAGAGAATTGGATTAATCACCAATCCAACCGGTGTAAATCGAAAACTTGAAAGTACAATAGATCGATTTATTGAAGCCGGTTATAATATAACTGCTCTTTATGGACCAGAACATGGTATTCGGGGAGATGTGCAGGCTGGAGAAAAAGTCGAATCCTCAAAAGATCTGTCAACGGGAATTCCAGTATACAGTCTCTATGGTCAGAATAAAAAACCATCAGGCAGTATGTTAAAAGATGTAGAT
>JAENWH010000111.1 GCA_016650135.1 Peptostreptococcaceae bacterium | reverse complement strand
TTGGGTTCTACTATATCAGAAATAGCTAAAAAGGAATGAGCACATTCTTTACAGAAAAAACGCTGTTTATTAAGGCGAAGAATGGCTGGAGTCCCATTACATGGAAGCAGTTTTATGTCGCTTGGTTTAGTTCCATATTTGGGCCTTTCAATTGTAATAGTTCTGTTATAAAATTAGATATAGACATGAGGTCCCTCCTATTATTTTGGATTTACACTTTAATTCCAAAGGAAAAAGGGCCTCATGTCTTTGTTTTTTTGAAAAAAATGATGTGACGATGAAAACCTAATTTCATCACCAACACCAAAAATTATACAACCCTAATTTTAGAAGTAGCAGTTCTATTCAAATGTTTTGATGCCAAAGCGAACGGCTCAAGTGAAGTAAATTGGTAATATAATAACTATTGACAGTGTGTATTACAAGAGCTGTTTTTGTATTAAACAAGTTAACCAAAAACAGTTAACTGAAATTAACAATAAAAAGAAAAGGGGGCAATAATATGGCAAAGAAATTTAATGACCTTCTATAAGAAATTTAGTGGTAATAATGAGGCTATTCATATCTTTGAAAATATCCTTTCTACTGATGATAATATTATTGCTATGATTGATGTTTGGGACCGCTGGTATACCCAATATAAATTGTCGTTATTGTGGCGGATTTTTCTGCAATAGAGGCTCGTGTGATTGCTTGGTTTGCGGGTGAAAAATGGCGATCAGATGTCTTTGCAAGCGGTGGTGATATTTATTGTGTATCCGCAAGTCAGATGTTTAAAGTGCCTGTTGAAAAACATGGTGTCAATGGAGAACTAAGGCAAAAAGGCAAAATTGCAGAACTGGCACTCGGGTACGGTGGTTCAGTTGGAGCATTAAAAGCTATGGGTGCTTTGGAAATGGGACTTGAAGAAGAACTTAAGCCACTTGTTACTACTTGGCGGCAGTCCAATTCAAATATTGTAAAGCTTTGGTGGGATGTAGATCATGCGGTTAAGAGATGTATGAAAGAAAAAAAGCCTATAGAGAGTCACGGAATTAAATTTATTTACCAAAGCGGAATGCTATTTATTGAACTACCGTCTGGAAGACGGCTTTCCTATGTAAAACCACGTATGGGAGAAAATAGATTCGGTGGCGAGTCTGTTACCTATGAAGGTATTGGTAGTACAAAGAAATGGGAACGTCTTGAGAGCTATGGACCAAAATTTGTGGAAAACATCGTGCAGGCAACCTCACGTGATATTTTAATGTATGCAATGCAAACACTTCACTGCTGCAGTATTGTGGCCCATGTTCATGATGAAATTATCATAGAAGCAGATCCCAAAATGTCACTTGAAGCAGTATGCAAGCAGATGTGCAGAGTTCCGCCCTGGGCAAAAGGACTGCTCCTTCGCGCAGATGGTTATACGTGTGATTTCTATCAAAAGGATTAACAAATTATATAAAAACGTCAGATTTCGCCTCTTACCGTGGCTACTAGGTAGGAGGTGTTTTCTATGAATGTAACAAGAATAGATGGCAATTATAGTTTGCCAAGTGAAGTAAAGAAGAAAACAAATGAACAGTTGCAACGTGAATACGATTATATTAGAGCGGAGCAGATGACAAAAAAGTTACTTGAAAAGGGTCTTATTACCGAGGATGAATTAAACAAAATAACAAAATTAAATCGTGAGTATTTTTCTCCAAATTTGGTTGAGATTATGTCTTAATATCGTTGCTATATAGGTGGTTCAGAGGTAATATGTGACCTACGAAAGGAGGAGCGAGTTGATGAAAAGGATAACGAAAATCGAACCAACATCTGCTAATTGCCTTGTTCAGAAAAAATTGCGTGTAGCAGCTTATTGCCGTGTTTCAACTGCCAGTGAAGAACAACTTGAAAGCTTGACTGCTCAAAAGGAACATTATGAAAAATATATAAAAGCAAATCCTGAATGGGAGTTTGCTGGACTGTATTATGACGAAGGCATATCTGGTACCAAGAAAGAAAAGCGTAAAGGCTTGCAAGCAATGCTTACTGCCTGTGAATTAAAACAGATTGATTTTATTATTACTAAATCAGTCAGTAGGTTTGCAAGGAATACACTGGATTGTTTGGAAATGGTTCGAAAGCTGATAAGCCTTGGAATATTTTTATATTTTGAGAAGGAAAACTTAAATACGCAATCGATGGAGAGCGAGTTAATTCTTTCTATCTTAAGCAGTATGGCGCAAGATGAATCTACTTCAATCTCACAAAATGAAAAGTGGGGTATACAAGCACGTTTTAAGAAAGGTACATTTAAAATATCTTATCCTCCATATGGTTATGCTAATATCGATGGGAAAATGGAAATTATCCCGGAAGAAGCGGAAATCGTGCGAGGCATTTTCAAAGAGACACTTGCCGGAAAAGGCTGCTATACCATTGCCAGAGAATTGAATGAAGGCAAAGCACCTACAAGAAAAGGTGGAAAGTGGACTGGAACATCAGTCAGAGGAATTTTATCCAATGAAAAATACACTGGAGATGTTCTTTTTCAAAAAACTTACACAGACAGTCAGTTCAACCGCCATACAAATTATGGTCAACAAGATCAGTATTTTGTACCAAACCATCATGAAGCTATTGTTTGCCACAAAGATTTTGATGCGGTGCAGGCGGTTATCAGACAGCGTGGCAGTGAGAAGAACATTGACAAGGGCAGTTCAAAATATTTGAATAGATATGTGCTGTCTGGTAAAATCATCTGCGGAAATTGCGGAGGACATTTCAAGAGAAGAACGCATTATACTGCAAAGGACTCTTATATTGCATGGACTTGCCAAACACACATCGAGCATAAAGACGAATGTTCCATGAAATACATTAGAGAAGAAAGCATTCAAAAAGCATTTGTGCTCATGATGAATAAGCTTAGGTTTGGCTATAAGTCAGTACTGAAACCCTTACAACTTGGATTGAAAGCAATGAGCGGTGAAAGTAGGATTACAGCAATTGCTGATTTGAATGAACGCATAGGAAAAAATGCAGATCGCAAACGAGTCATAACAGGACTTGTGGGGAAAGGGTTTCTGGATGCAGCTCTTTTTATAAAAGAATTGTCGGATATTGCGGCAGAGGCAGAAATGCTTAAGCAGGAGAAAAAACGTCTTGAAAGTTCTGTCACGGAGAATCATGAGCAACTAGCGGAACTAGATGCCCTTATTCATTATATCTCTAAGAAGCCGAAGATTATGGAATTTGAAGATGCCATCTTTGAGCAGTTTATAGAAAACATTATTATATATTCAAGAGATGAGATTGGACTTCATATGAAATGTGGTATTACCCTAAGAGAAAGGATGGTGAACTAAATGGCAGCACATATACCCTATGGTTATGTAATAGAAGATGGCAAAGCAGTAATTGATGAAATCAGGGCCAAGCAAGTTAGACAGTTGTATGCAAACTATCTGTCCGGCGATAGTCTGCAAAACGCAGTCGCCAAGGCAGGTATCAATACATGGCATGGAACAGCTTCAAGAATGCTTGAAAATAAAAAGTATCTTGGAACGAAGTATTATCCTGCCATTATTGGTAGAGATTTATTTGATACGGTGCAAGAGGAGCGTCACCAGAGAGCAGTGGCACTGGGAAGAGTTCGTGATGAAGAATCAACTGAGCCACCTGCATTGGATGTCCCTTCTGCCACACTTAAGTTTTGGATAAGGCCGTTGGAGGTTAAATTCCAAGATCCGTACAAGCAGGCTGAATTTGCATATAGTCTGATAGAAAGAGAGGTGAATTAACATGGAAGCGAGAAATATTACAGTCATTCCAGCTAGAACAAGAATTGGCAATACGATATCAGAAGCCCAGAGGCCAAAGCTTAGGGTGGTCGCCTACTGCCGTGTTTCTACAGACAGCGATGAGCAAGCCACTAGTTACGCTACACAAATTGAACATTATACAGAACTGATTAATAAAAATACTGAATGGGAACTTGGTGGGATATATGCTGATGATGGTATCTCCGGCACCAATACAAAAAAGCGTGAAAAATTCAATCTTATGATTGATGAATGTATGGCAGGCCATATTGATATGATAGTGACCAAGTCCATAAGCAGGTTTGCAAGAAACACTCTGGACTGCCTAAAATATATCCGTCAGCTGAAAGATAAAAATATTCCTGTTTATTTCGAGAAGGAATCTATTAATACAATGGATGCCAAAGGAGAAGTGTTACTTACCATTATGGCATCACTTGCTCAACAGGAAAGCCAGTCACTGAGCCAGAACGTCAAACTGGGATTGCAGTATCGCTATCAGCAAGGAATTGTTCAAATCAACCACAACCGATTTCTAGGCTATACTAAGGATGATAAGGGCCATTTAATTATTGAACCGGAGGGTGCAGAGGTGGTAAAACGAATTTATCGTGAATATTTGCAAGGATCAAGTCTGATAGAAATAGCACGAGGGTTGATGGCAAGTAATATTTTGACCTCTGCCGGAAAAGAAAAGTGGAGACCAGAAACCATCAAAAAGATGCTCCAAAACGAAAAATATATCGGGGATGCTCTTTTGCAGAAAACCTATACGGTGGATTTCCTCACCAAAAAGCGAGTGAAGAACGATGGTATTGTTCCTCAGTATTATGTTGAGAATAACCACGAGGCAATTATCCCACGAGATTTGTATATGCAGGTACAGGAGGAAATGGAACGCAGGAGAAATATTCACAGTGGAAAAAGTGGAAAGAAACGAGTTTACAGTAGTAAATATGCACTTTCTACCATAGTAGTCTGTGGACATTGCGGGGATATTTTTAGAAGAATTCACTGGAACAATCATGGATGTAAATCCATTGTATGGCGTTGTGCGAGTAGACTTGACAAAACAGAAGTGGATTGTTCTGCGCGAACCATAGGAGAAGAATACCTAAAGAATGCTGTGGTACAGGCAGTAAATAAGGTGTTTGAATCTAAGACACAGTTCATAGACGTTCTTAACCGCAACAGTGTAGTTGTCATGAGCCAAGGCAATAGCTGTGAGGTTGAACTTGCTAACCAGAAGTTAGAACAGCTACAGAAAGAATTACTCAAGCTGGCAAATAATAATCAAGATTACTCCATTCTTGCCAATGAGCTTTATAGGCTTCGAGATGAGAAGGAGGCTGCTCTGGCTAAGAATGCGGGTTTTGAAAGTCAGAAACAGAGAATAGCCGAAATGACAAAATTCCTCAAAGAACAGAAAGACACTATACAAGAGTACGACGAACAGATAGTTCGTAAGCTAATAGAAAAGATTACGGTTCATGATGAGAAAGTCACCGTAGCATTTAAATCCGGTATGGAGATTGATATGTAAAGTTTTAAAAACCATTGCCTTTTTATATAGCGTATGCTAAAATGACATATCATATGCTATACAGGAGGTATGTAGATGGAATTTTCAGAAGTTGTAAAAAAAGTGCGAAAAAAATTAAATCTTAGTCAATCTCATTTGGCAGATGCACTGGGCGTAAGTTTCAGCACGGTTAACAGATGGGAAAACAATAAGGTGAATCCAAGTAAACTAGCGATGAAATCTTTTGGTGATTTTTGTGAAAAAAATTGTATAGTAGTAGAAAAATTATTATAATATAAAATTGATTAGTAATGGAGGTATGTTAAAATGGCAAGAACTGATCTTCTCTGTGATTTGATTAAATATGGATTGATTAATGACAGTGTTAATTTTAGAAAAGCTGTGGAAGCAATATGTGCAGAAGAACATGCAAAGCAACATGGTGTATTGGCGAATAAAATAGAAGAATTACTTACTCACAGTATACCTGTGCATAAAGAAGTTCCTCCTCCTAGTTTTATACGAAATGGGGTTAATGAACAAACTTTAATATTTGCAAAAGAAGTTCAAGAAGAAAAAGCAAATAAGGGGTGGGAATATAACCGCAACTTGCTTGAAACAATCATTGACTCCCTCGTAATGATAGGACCGGATGGTATAATAATAGATGTCAATTCTGCAACTGAAAAGGCTACAGGGCTTCCTAGAGAAAAGATAATCGGCACGTGCTTTTCAGAATACTTTACCGAGCCTGACAAGGCTCGCGCTGGATATAAACAAGTCTTTGATGTTGGCAAGGTCGTTGATTATGAACTTTATCTCAAACATATCAATGGATCATCTATTCCTGTTTCATATAATGCACCCGTGTATAAAGACAATGAAAGTCAAATAATCGGAGTGTTCGCCGCTGCAAGGGGAATTTCTGCATTGAAAAAATATGAAAACGAGCTTATTGATTTTAAAAACAATTTTGAATCAATCGTTCAACAAAAAACAGCGGAATTAATCATTGCTAATAAAGAACTTGTTTTTCAAAACAAAGAGAAAGAGAAGCGTGCATTGGAGTTAGACATCGCCAATAAAGAGCTTTTTATTGAACGGAAAAAAACAGAAGAGCTCAACAACCAATTGGAATCTCGCGTCACTGAGAGAACGGCTCAGCTTGAATCTGTGAACAAAGAGTTAGAAGCGTTTTCCTATTC
>JAENWH010000337.1 GCA_016650135.1 Peptostreptococcaceae bacterium | reverse complement strand
TTAATGTACTTTCTGTACTGTCTGATTTCATAAATTTCAATCTTGCAGGTGTATTATAAAAAAGGTTTGAAACCACCAATGTAGTTCCGTCCGGGCAGCCAACAGGTACATTTTTTCGTCTACTTCACCACCTGAAATAACCAGCTTGGTACCAGTTTTCTCTTCTGCTCTTTTAGTGATTAGTTCGACTCTGGAAACAGCTGAAATACTAGCTAAAGCTTCTCCTCTGAAGCCTAATGTCATAATGTGTCCAAGATCTTCAGCTTCTAATATTTTACTTGTTGCATGACGCATAAAAGCAAGGGTTACATCATTTTTATCGATGCCGCAGCCATTGTCGGTAACTCTGATGTAGGATTTACCTCCATTTTTAATTTCTACTGTAATATGGGAAGCTCCCGCATCTATTGAATTTTCAACTAATTCCTTGACAATTGAAAGAGGCCTGTCAACCACCTCACCTGCTGCAATTTTGTCTGCAACAATTTTACTTAACAGTTTGATCATTTTACGGCCGCCTTTAATTCTTCCAATATTTTAATTGCTTCAAATGGAGTTATTTCCATTAAATTCAGCGATTTAATCTTTTGAGCCAGTGGATCATTCATTGTTTCGAAAAATGAAAGTTGTTCAGCCTGCTCAGGTTTGTCAGTTTGATTAAAATCTGGCTTGTTTTCAAAAAATCCTGCTTCTAATTCCAGTAATTTGAATTCAGCTGCTTCTAAAACAGATTTTGGGACACCTGCCAGTTTCGCCACATGAATTCCATAGCTCCTGCTGGCGCTTCCTTCAATTATTTTATGAAGGAATACTATGTTGCCATTCTCTTCAGAAACCTCTACGTTAAGGTTTTTAAGACCCTTCGTGGCAGTTTCAAGTCCTGTCAGCTCATGGTAATGTGTGGCAAATAATGTTCTGGTTCCCTTTTGTTTATGGCAGAGATACTCCACAACAGCCCAGGCAATTGATAATCCGTCATATGTGCTGGTTCCCCGTCCTATTTCATCTAATATAATCAAACTTTTTTCTGTTGAGGTATTTAGAATATAAGCCAGCTCGCTCATTTCAACATAAAAAGTACTTTGCCCTTGAGTTAAATTATCTGAGGCACCAATACGGGTATAAAGTCGATCAACTATACCGATTTCTGCTGACTCACAAGGGACAAAACATCCGATTTGTGCCATCAGTACGATTAAGGCTGTTTGACGCATATATGTTGATTTACCAGACATATTCGGACCTGTAATCAGTAATAAACTGGACGAATCACAATCAACGTAAGTATCATTTGACACAAAAACACCATCTTTTATGATCTGTTCAATAACCGGATGTCTCCCTTTTTCAATAATCAGCTTGTCTTCTGTGTTAATTTTAGGTTTAACATATGAAAATTTAGCACTGACTTCAGCAAAGGAAATAAGTGCATCTAAATCAGCAATTGCCTGTGAAGTTTTTTGAATATCGCTTATATAATCCTGTACAAAGCTCCTGACGGTTAAAAAAATCTCATATTCCAACTGGTTTATTTTTGCTTCAGCATTTAAAACGAGGCTTTCCATCTCTTTCAGCTCAGGTGTAATAAACCTTTCACAATTGGCCAGTGTTTGTTTTCTGATGTAATTTTCGGGAATCATATCATAATTGGATCTGGTTATTTCAATATAGAAGCCAAATACCTTATTGAACCCCACTTTTATATTTTTTATTCCTGTTCTTTCTTTTTCAACGTTTTCTAATCCGGCAATCCAGTTTTGACCATCTTTAATAGAAAACTTAAGCTGATCAAGTTCTTCTGAATAAGCTGCTTTTATTAAACCGCCTTCTTTAATTGTAAAGCCCGGTTCTTCAACGATTGATGTGTTAATGATATGATAAATATCATGAAGTGAATTAATATTATTTTCAATTTCTTCAAGATAACCATTTCCGCAATTTTTGAGATTACTTTTAATTTCGGGAAGAATCGAAACTGAATTTCTTAATGCAATCAGATCTTTTCCGTTTGTATTCCCAAAGGCCACTCTGCCAACTAATCTTTCAAGATCATAAATTCGTTTTAAATCTTCTTTAATATTATTTCTTAAGATGATATCATCGACAAGGGTTTCCACTGCATCAAGTCTTTTCTGGATGTCAGGAGCCTTATTTAAAGGTTCTTTCATCCATTGCTTCAGTTTTCTGGAACCCATTGCAGTATTAGTCTTATCAAGAATTCCTAATAAGGATCCTGAAATTTTCTTTTCATACAACGTCTCAGTCAGTTCTAAATTTTTTATTGTTGCTTTATCCAGACTCATATAACTGCCAATATCATAATAATTGACATGAGTTATATGGCTCAAACTTTGTTTCCGGGTTTCAAATAAATAGGACAGAAGTGCACCAAGTGAATTTACCGCCACTTCACATTCTCTCATCCCAATACCTGTAATTGATTTTACTTGAAACTGTCTTAATATTGAATAGTTAGCCGAGTTATTTTCATAATAAGAATCATCCAATATATTAACATAGGAATCAGTAAGCAGCTTAATCTCCTCTATACTGCAGATTTTTTCCGCGGAATGATTGATTATTATTTCTTTTGGTTTTATTCTGACCAATTGGTTTATTATTGCATCAATTGGTTCAAATTCATTAATATCAGTAACACGAAGTTCTCCAGTTGAAATATCACAGTAGGACAAGCCAACGCCTTTATCATCAATAAATACAGAAGCCAGATAATTATTTTCTTTTTCATTTAACATCGTTTGACTTATTACAGTACCTGGTGTAATTACCTGAACCACTTCGCGCTTTACGATACCTTTTGCAGAGGCAGGATCTTCAATCTGTTCACAGATTGCCACCTTGTACCCTTTTTCAATAAGTTTTGCAATATAAACATCCGATGAATGAAAAGGGACTCCGCAC
>JAENWH010000135.1 GCA_016650135.1 Peptostreptococcaceae bacterium | reverse complement strand
TTTCAGACAAAGAGAGGTTGTTGCGTGAGTTCCGGTTCCAAATGCCATTCCAGGGTCTATTTTAATGATCAAATCACTTTCATTTTCCTTCACATATTCTTCCCATGATGGTTTCACAACAATTTTTTCTGTTACTCGCGCTGTTTTAAAATATTCTTTCCACTTATCCTTCCAGTCCTCATCATCGACTAATTTAGTTTCAACATACATTCTTCCCATTGTCACATCAAAACCGAAAACACCCTCATACTCTTTGCTTTTCAACATCATAACTTTGATCTTGATTGTATCAAGAAGTTTATTCCCTTCTTCCGTCGGTTCAAGATAAAATTTAATATTCGGTTCAACATCCTTAAGTTCCATTATTTTATCATCTATATAATCCCAGTCGTATGGATTTTTTTTATTCAAAAATTCTTCCAAATCTGCCGGGTTTTCAATAATTATTTCTTCGACACCCATTTCCTTAAGCATATTTGTAACAGGATCTATCCCTTCTATGCTCGTATAAATGGTCGTTTCAATATATTTCATTATCCCCCCTGTGTATGATTAAATCTGCAAGACAACAATGAAAGAGCTGTTTATTTAAACAGCTCTTTCATTGTTTCTGCAAATTTACTTTTCTTTATATAACTTTCATGGCCTAAAACATCCTCAAGCTCTTTTAACTTTTTCTTTTGATCAGCAGTCATTTTTGTAGGAATTTCAAGGTCAACCTTTATATATAAATCTCCCATTTTCCCCGTTCTGACAGATTTAATTCCCTTCCCTTTAATTCTGAAAACAGTATCAGGTTGAGTACCTGCCGGAATTTTATATGATATTTTTTCGCTTAAAGTTGGTACTATAATATCGTCCCCAAGTGCCAGTTGAGTAAATGATATCGGCATTTCAAGAATTAAATCAGTACCATTTCGTTTAAATACCTTATGTGGCGTAACAGAAACAACAACGTAAAAATCTCCGTTAGGTCCGCCGTTTCCACCCGGTTCTCCTTGCCCTCTGATAGAAATGACTGAATCATTATCTACACCTGCCGGGATATCCACCGAAATAGTAACTGTTTTTCTGACCTTGCCTGAACCACCGCATACTTTACAAGGATTTTCAATGACCTCGCCTGTTCCATTACATCTGTCACAAGGTGCAGAACTTTGAAACTGTCCGAAAGGTGTACTTTTAACAGTTCTGACTTCGCCAGCTCCATTACATTTAGGGCAAGTGATTTTAGAAGTGCCTTTTTCTGCACCAGTCCCGCCGCAAGCCTGACAATTCACATATTTATTGATTTGAATTTGCTTTTTAGTGCCGAAAGCGGCCTCATTGAATGAAATAGAAACGGATTGCTGTAAATCTCTGCCCTTTGTCGGACCGTTTCTTCTTCTTTGCGTGCCACCACCGCCAAACATGCCGCCAAACATATCAAAGATATCTTCAAAGCCTCCGCTGCCTCCGCTGCCTCCGCCACCAAAACCTCCAGCTCCACCGAAGCCTCCATATCCTGCATTTGGATCCACCCCTGCATGACCGAATCGATCATATTTATTTTTTTTATCAGCATCAGAAAGAATGCTATATGCTTCGTTTGCTTCCTTGAACTTATCTTCAGCCCCTTTATTCCCAGGGTTTTTATCCGGATGATATTTCATGGCCATTTTTCTGTAAGCCTTTTTTATTTCATCATCACTTGCTCCCTTACCTATTCCAAGAACCTCGTAAAAATCCCTTTTTTTCTCCGCCATTTAAGCCTCCTTCTCGCCAGATTTCAACAATCAGTCAAACACCCCTCTCGAAAGAGGAGTGCTCACACCCCAACCAATTATAACAAGGTTACAATCGGTTTGCCATATATTTATTTGTCTTTTTCTTTATCCTCGTCTACAACTTCATACTCAGCATCTACAACATTATCATCGTTTGCCTGTTCTGATTCTGTATCTCCGCCAGCAGTTCCGCCCATATCTCCGCCCATATCTCCACCCATATTAGGATCCTGTCCTTGAGCCGCCTGAGCCTGTTCATACATTTTAGCTGAAATTGTATGGAATTCTTCTGTTAATTTTTCTGTTGTTTCTTTAATTTCTTCCATATTATTTCCTTCAAGTGCCTTTGAAACCGCATCCTTTGCCTCATTAATTCTAGTTTTTTCTTCTTCTGAAAGTTTTTCCTCAATATCCTTTAATGATTTTTCAGTTTCGTATACAAGAGTCTCCGCCCTGTTTCTGGTTTCAACCTCTTCCTTCTTAATCCTGTCTTCTTCTGCAAACTGTTCTGCTTCCTTAATCTTAGCCTTTATCTCTGCATCTGAAAGCTTAGTGGATGAACTGATGGTAATTCTCTGTTCCTTACCGGTTCCCATATCCTTTGCACTTACATTTACAATACCATTGGCATCAATGTCAAAAGTAACTTCAATCTGTGGAACACCACGACGTGCTGGTGGAATACCCGAAAGTTGGAAACGTCCAAGGGTAATATTACCTGCGGCTATTTCTCTTTCACCCTGCATTACATGAATATCTACTGCTGTCTGGTTGTCTGCTGCTGTCGAGAATATCTGACTCTTCTTTGTAGGAATTGTCGTATTTCTCTCTATTAATCTGGTAGCTACTCCGCCCAGCGTTTCGATTGAAAGTGAAAGTGGTGTAACATCCAGTAACAGTACGTCATGCACTTCACCTGTAAGTACGCCAGCCT
Organism: Peptostreptococcaceae bacterium; assembly: GCA_016650135.1. The sequence goes on along the minus strand of JAENWH010000135.1, from coordinate 3,252 downwards.
GAATAGCTGCACCGACTGCCACGCATTCATCCGGGTTAATCCCTTTGAATGGTTCTTTTCCAGTAATCTTCTTTACGGTATCCTGCACTGCAGGTATTCTTGTAGAACCTCCGACAAGTAATACTTTATCAAGGTCAACTGTTGTTACGTTAGCATCTGCCATGGCTTTTCTCATTGGTTCAACTGTCTTTTCAACAAGGAATGCAGTCAATTGATCAAATTTTGCTCTTGTAATATCCATATCTAAATGAAGTGGTCCATCTGCATTTACAGTAATAAATGGCAGATTGATATTTGCTTTTTGTGAACTTGATAATTCTTTTTTTGCCTTCTCAGCCGCTTCCTTAAGTCTCTGGTGAGCCATCTTATCTTTTCTCAGGTCAATACCATTTTCTTTAGCAAAACTGTCGCCGATAAATTTAACAAGCACTTCGTCAAAGTCGTCTCCACCTAGCATATTATTCCCGTTTGTAGCCAATACTTCAAATACGCCATCCCCGATTTCCAGAACAGACACGTCGAAAGTACCACCCCCTAGGTCATAAACAATGATTTTATGATGATCTTTCTCTTTGTCAAGCCCATATGCAAGCGCTGCCGCTGTAGGTTCATTGATAATTCTCTTTACATCAAGTCCCGCAATTTTGCCGGCATCTTTTGTTGCTTGTTTTTGGCTGTCTGTAAAATAAGCTGGTACTGTAATAACAGCTTCCGTTACTTTTTCGCCAAGATAGCTTTCAGCATCTACTTTCAGTTTCCCTAAAATCATAGCTGAAATATCCTGTGGTGTGTATTTCTTCCCGTCAATTTCTATATTATGATCTGTGCCCATCTGTCTTTTTATTGATGTGATTGTTCTGTCTGAATTAGTTATTGCCTGTCTCTTCGCAGTTTCGCCAACTAATCTTTCTCCATTTTTTGCAAAAGCTACAACTGATGGCGTTGTTCTGTTCCCCTCTGCATTTGTTATTACGATAGGCTCTCCACCTTCTAATACTGAAACACACGAGTTTGTTGTTCCTAAGTCAATTCCTATTACTTTTCCCATTTTAATTCCCTCCGTTTACTATTTAGCCACTCTGACCATTGTGTGTCTAATGACTTTTTTATTTAAAAAATACCCTTTTTGCATAACCAATGTTACTTTTCCTGGTTCATATTCTTCGGAATCCTCCATCATTACGGCATTGTGAAGGTTAGGATCAAATTCCTGACCTAATGCCTCAATCTCCTGCAGGCCGCTTTTTTCAAGGACTGCCTTTAATTGTTTGTAAATCATGTTCATTCCTTCTGAAATCACATTATTCTCATCACCTTGATGAGAAAGTGCTCTTTCAAAGCTGTCTATTACATCAAGCAATTCTACAACGATTTTCTCGTTGGCGAATGCATAAATGTCTGATTTTTCTTTTTCTACTCTTCTTTTGTAATTTTGAAAGTCAGCCATCAGTCTTAAGTACTTAATCCCCACTGCTTCTTCTTCAGCTTTCTGAGCTTCTTCAGCTTTCTGAGCTTCTTCAGCTTTTTGGGTTTCTTCTTCCTTTTCTTTGGCTTCCTTATGTTTGGCTTCCTTGAATCTGTCAGTTTTTGCTTCCTCTGTCTCTTCTGGTTCTTTTACTTTTTCCTTCATATCTTCCTTCGTGTCTTCCTTCATATCTTCCTTCATGTCTTCCTTCGTGTCTTCCTTCATGTCTTTCAGGTTTAGCACATCATCTAAAGAATCTCCCCTTTTACCTTTATTACCTTTATTACCTTTATTCACTTTATTCATTTTCTTCATTCCCTCCTGTTAGCTTAAAGCTTTCACTTAGATTTTCCGTCATGAATTCAATAACCGAAATCACTTCATCATATTTCATTCTTGTAGGTCCTATAACACCAAGCTTTCCAAGTAACTTTCCATCTATATGATAGGATGCGGTTATTAAACTGCATTCCTGCATATGATTGTCTGCATTTTCATTCCCTATGGTAACTATCATCCCATTATCCCTGTTAATAAGAATTTTAGTGAAAACATCCTTTTGATTTACCATCTCCAGAAACATTTTTGCCTTATCGATGTCATTATATTCAGGGAATGAAAATATATTAGTATAACCATCCATATATAAATTAACATCCAGCATTCCTTCTAAAATATGGAGGAAATTCGGCATAATATTCTCTGCAAGTCCGCTCAGGGCAACAATATCAGTCTTAAAGTTCTTGATAATATCAACTTTCAGCATCTCACTCAACGTTTTGCCCTTGTAATAATAAGTCATACTCTTTGACAGAAGTTCTAACCGATCCTCCGAATATGGAACAATCAGTCTGAGAGTTGTGTTCGAAACTTTTCCACTTTCTGCTACAATCATCAGCACGACTGTACTGCTGTCCATCGGCAGAATATTTATGTACTTCAGTTTGTCTTCATTTTGATTAGGTGTCAAGGCAAAAGAAGTCAACTGAGTAATCTCAGATAAAAGTCTTGCCGCACACTGAATTGTCTTTTCAAGCTCAGAAACATTATTCGTAAGTTTTTTTGATATGAACTCTTTCTCTTTTTTTGTCAGCATCCTTTTTTCCATAAGACTGTTTACATAAAGTCTGTATGCTTTATCGGAAGGCACTCTTCCGGCTGACGTGTGAGGATGAGATAAGAACCCCAGTTCTTCCAGATCAGACATTTCGTTTCGTATAGTTGCCGGGCTTATTCCCATGTCATATTTCTTCGAAAGAGTTCTGGATCCAATGGGTTCAGCAGTTCTTATAAAATCTCCTACAATTGCCTGCAGGATTTTTAATTTTCTTTCACTTAAATCCATATCTCTTCTCCTTTTGTTAGCACTCGCACCCAGTGAGTGCTAACCATAGTTTAAATTTAACACTGTTAACGTTTATTGTCAACAGTGTTTTTAAGATTTTTCAAGATTTTTTTAACCAAGCCCATTATAAGCATCCGACATTGGGCTTGGTTTTTTCAGAGCCCTTGCAATCAGTCATTTTAAATTCCAGTTATCCACAGGGTTCCTGTGGATAACTGGGGAAAATTGAAATACACAATAAAAGAGCATATGAAAAATGTGATAAGACATCAATCATACGCTCATAAAATCCTTTACCAATAAAATAATATGCTAATTAATATTTAATACAAAACTTATCCACAGGCTCAAATTCAACAAACCCACCAATTGCAGGGGTTATTTTTTTAACAAACCCAATGTCGGATGCTTATAATGGGCTTCCATCGGTTATATTGTTGCC